>NZ_QKSL01000016.1:0-67278 GCF_003234615.1 Curtobacterium sp. MCPF17_001 | reverse complement strand
GACGTGACGGTGCAGATCACCGGACTGTCGCGCACCCACCCGCCCCAGCAGAGTCCCGGAACAGGATCCGATGACCGACGCAACCGAACCGGCAGGCCCGGACGCACCGGAGGACCGCACCACACCGGTCCCGCGGACACCGCGGTCCGAGGTCCGGGAACGCCTGCTCGCCGCCGGCTCCCGGGTCTTCGCCGAGCAGGGCGTGCACGAAGCGCGGCTCGACGCCGTCGCCGCCGCCGCGGGCTTCAGCAAGGGCGCGGTGTACTCGAACTTCTCGTCGAAGGAGGACCTGCTCGCACAGGTCATGCAGCGCGCCACGAACCGGGTGCTCCAGTCGCTGCAGGAACTCATCGGCATCGACATCAGCGCCGCCGACGTCGGTGACGTCGTCCGGGCCGCGTTCGGACGACACGACCAGAGCGCCGAGTTCGCCCTGCTCTCCGAACTGCGCGCCTACGCCATCCGGCACCCGGAGTTCATGCCCGAGTTCGTCCGGCAGCGCCGCACCCTGCAGGACGGCGTCCGGGAACTCGTCCACACCTGGTTCGCCGCGCACCCCGAGGTCGACCCCGGCATGCCGCTCGACACGTTCGCGACGATCCTCGTCGCGACCAACTCCGGCATGGTGTTCGACGCCCCCGCCCTCGACGGGATGAACCCGGGCGAGGCCGTCGCGACGATGGTGGAGGCGGTACTCCGACCGCGCTGAACCGCCGACGTGGCCAGCGGGTCAGCCCGCTGCCGGCGCGGGTCGCCCGTCCGACGGACGGCCCGAGGGCAGCAGACTCGGCGGGAGCAGGCGGGATCGGACCACCCGACCACGCGAGACCGCGCCGTCCAACGCGGTGCGGGCCTCCCGGACGGACCGGAGCAGTGCCTGCGTGTCCGCACGGCCGTCGACGGCGAAGCGCTCGTGGTCGACGGCGTCCACCACGGACTGCAGGTGCGGCAGCACCGACGCCGGCACCACCGTCCGGAGTCGGCCGAGGACGCCCCGTGCGGTCCGGGCGACGGCGGCTGCGTCCCCGGGTGGCGCCGAACCGGGTGCGAAACCGTGGTCGGCGACGTCGTCGAGCAGTTCCCGCCACGCGGTGACGGCCGGATGCCGTCCCGCTGCGACCGCGCCGAGCCGACGGTGCCGTCGTCCCGCTCGGACCGCGCCGGGTGCGACGAGCACCGCGAGAGCGACGAGCACACCGACGAGCACACCCCACGGGGCGCCACCACCACCGGCACTGCTGCCGCCCGCAGCCGCGGAGGTCGGTGTCGACGAGGCCGATGCCGAGGCCGACGGCGCCGTGGTCTCGCCGGGAGCGGGGAGCGGCGTCGCGGTCGGGGCGGGCGCCGACGTGGCCGACGCCGAGGGCTGCGGCTGCGCGGCCTGGTCGGAGTCCGGCGTCGGTTCGAACGACACCCACCCGGCGCCGCGGATGTACAGCTCCGGCCACGAGTGCAGCTGGCGGTTCGACACGGTGTACTGGCCGTCCTCGCGGCTGGCACCGGCGCGGTAGCCGACGGCGATGCGCGACGGGATGCCGAGGGTCCGGGCCATCACGGCCATCGCGGACGCGAAGTGCACGCAGTACCCCGAGCGCTCCTGCAGGAACCGTGCGACGACGTCCATGCTGTCACCGTCGTAGCCCTGCTCGACCGGCGCCGTCTCGGAGTAGGTGAACAGGCCACTGCGGAACCACTGCTCGAGCGCCCGCGCCTGCCCGTAGTCGGTGGTCGCGCCGGCGTCGACCCGGGCCGCGGTGCTGCGGATCACGTTCGGCAGGTCGTCGGGCAGCTCGGTGTCGGTGCGGAGCTGCGCCCGGGACGGCGCGACGAAGCCACGACCGTCGGCCTGGGACAGCCGGCCGGAGGCGGCGATGGCGTCGAGGTACGCGTTCGCGGACACCGAGGCGCCGTACGCCTCGTAGACCGCACCGCGGCGGGTCGCCGGACCCGCGGAACGGACCGTGTTCGTGTCCCCGGACCAGCGCCACTGGGCGAGGTCGAGGTTCGTGGACCTCGCCTCGACCGACATCGCCCCGGCGGGCAGCGGCAGGTAGTTGCTCGACAGTCCGGTGATCTGCACCGTCACGTCGCCACGGTCGGCCAACCGCGGGTTGACGCCCTCCACCCGACGGGACTGGTCGGCGGTGTCCGCGGTGGAGGCGTCGGTGACGGTCGGCACCCAGTCGCCCGTGCCGAACTCGTCGAGGTCCGCGAGCTTGAGGTACTCCGGTTGCCCGTCCGAGGACCGGTACCGGAAGACCTCGAGCTCGCTCGGTCGACGGAGGTCCTGGCCGAGTTCGAGCAGGGTGCCTGGGCGTCCGGGCTGGATCGGCGACTGGATCGCCCCCGTCACGCCGGAGAGCCAGCCGGCGTCGATCGGCACGAGGACGGGCAGCCCGATGGCCACGACCAACCCGATGGCGCCGACGACGGCAGCCGGGAAGACCCGTTGCACCGGCCGGACCGACGTCCACAGCAGCGCGAGGAAGGCCAGCGCGGCGGACACGACCAGCCACCCGGACGGGGCCTCGCCCGTGATGATGCCCGGCACCAGGAGGATCACGAGCGCGGGGGCCGCGGCCAGGGCGGCGGTCGGGGCCACGGCTGCCAGGAACAGCGAGGCGCCCGCCACCCAGGCGATCGCCACCGTCACGATCAGCCGGATCGAGTCCGTCTGCGGCAGCGGAGCCGGGTTCAGGCGGATCGCCGCCAGCGTCTGCCCGAGCGCGCCGTCCCGGTCGAGCCAGCCGAGCGGCGCGGTGTCGTTGAGGAGCGCCGCGGCGCAGGAGCCGAGCACGAGCGTCGCGACGAGCGCCACGAAGCGGACGCCGCGGGGCCGGGTCCGGACGGCGAGCAGGACTGCGACGAGCACGGCGGTGAACACCACGCCGGACAGCCACCACGAGATCCCCTGCACGAGCGGGCGCATCGCCAGTGCGGCGACGAGGACGGGCACCGGGGCGAGGGCCACGACCCAGGCGCCGGGGGTGTCCGGGCTGCGGTCGTCGCGGTCCAGGACCTCGCGGACGTCGACGTGCTGGCGCTGCCGGCTCGGGCTGGTGGCGGTCACCGGCTGCGTCCGCTCACGGTCGTGCCGGGCACCGGCACCACGAGCACGCGCCACCCGGCGCGGTCCATGATCCCGCGGACGACGGGGTCGGGGGCGACGACGGTGACGAGCACCCCGCGGCTCGACCCGTTCGTCGCGGAGACGAGCCCGGCCGCCTCCTCCGGGCTGCAGTGCCCGGTGACGACCGCGGTCATGCCGTGCACGTCACGACCGCGGACGCCGTGCAGCACGTCGACGGGGTCGCGCGAGTCGGACCGGGCCTGGACGTCGGCGAGGCCCACGAGCACCTCGGACAGACCACCGGCGTCGCCGCTGTGGCGGACGTCACCGCCGGGACCGTCACTGACGAGTGCGACCCGGGACGTCCGTGCCGACAGCGCCCGGGCGACGCTCGCCGCCACCACGACCGCGTGCTCGAACGCCTGGTCGCCGCCGAGGTCGGACAGTTCGGACAGGTCGTCGCGGCCGAGCTGCTGGTACGAGGAGCGGCGCACGTCGAGGGCGACCACGGCCTCCGGGGGCTGCGCCTGCGTGGTCTGACGGACGTGCAGGACGCCCCGCTTCGCGCTCTGTCCCCAGTGCACGCGGCGGATCGGGTCGCCCGGACGGTACGGGCGGAGCTCGCTGTCGTCGGCCGATCCGCCCTGTCCGACCCGGCCCTCGTCCGCGGAGACCGCGCCGGCGAGGGCACCGGTGTCGAGCGCGGCGAGCGGCGTCGTCCCGGGGACCACGACGACCTCCTCGGCCGGGACGACCGGCCGGTCGATGCGGAGCAGCCCGAACGGGTCCTCGACGCGGATCGTGACCGGGCCGATGGTCGCCCGCCCGCGGTGGATCGCGAGGGCCTCGACGTCCAGGACGGCCGGCGGCTGGCCGGGTCCGATGGTGACCAGCGACGCCGCGTCACCGGTGCTCACGAAGAGGTCGTCGAGCTGTTCGCGGACCAGCAGCGTGGACCGCGGTGCGAAGCGCACCCCGGAGCCCCGGAGCGTGACCCGCTCCCGGTAGACCTCTCCCACCTGCACGGTCGCGCGCGGTGCCGACCGGGAGGCCCGGAGCGGCGCCGCCACGGCCAGTGCGGTGACGACACCCGCGACGACGAGCACCAGGAGCAGGAGACCCGCGGACACGGCGACGCTCATCGACGCCACGAGTCCGCCGCCGACGAGCCCGATGCCGACCGCGAGGACCGTCCAGCCGCGCAGCGTCGGTCGGGGGAACGGGGTCCGCCGCAGCATGCCGACCCCGCGGCGTCCGATGCGGGACAGCGCCGAGCCGGCCGCGCCCGCGCGAAGCGCGATCGGACGGGCAGCGGGGCGCCGGTCGGCCATCAGGAGCGGACGGGGGTCGCGGTGAACGGCACCGCGGTGTCGGAGACGATCCGGACGACGATCTGGCGGGCGGTGTCCTCGGCCGAACCGCCGAGGCCGCGGGCGACCGGGACGAGCCGGTGTGCCAGGACGACCGGGGCCAGGGTCGCGACGTCGTCCGGGGTGACGAACGGCCGGCCGAGGAGCGCTGCGTGGGCGCGGGCCGCCTGCGCCAGGTGCAGGGTCGCGCGGGGGCTGGCACCGAGGAGCAGGTCGGGGTGTGTACGGGTGGCGCGGACGATCTCGACGATGTACGCCTCGACGTCCGCCGCGATGTGCACCGTCCGCACGGACGCGATCATGGCGCGGAGCGTGTCGACGTCGACGACGGGGCGCAGGTCGGCGAGCGGGTCGTGTCCGCCGCGGGCCGCGAGCATGCGCCGTTCGGCACCGGGGCTCGGGTAGCCCATCGCGATGCGCGCCATGAACCGGTCGCGCTGCGCCTCCGGCAGGGGGTACGTGCCCTCCATGTCGACCGGGTTCTGCGTCGCGACGATCATGAAGGGGGTCTCGAGGGGCCGGGTCACGCCGTCGACGGTGACCTGGGACTCGGCCATCGCCTCCAGGAGCGCCGACTGCGTCTTCGGGCTCGTGCGGTTGATCTCGTCGCCGATGACGACGTTCGCGAACACCGGACCCGGCGAGAACCGGAAGGCGCCGGACGACTGGTCGTAGATGTTCACGCCGGTGACGTCCGAGGGCAGCATGTCGGAGGTGAACTGGATGCGGCTCACGGACCCGCCGACCGAGGCACCGAGGGCCTTCGCCAGCACGGTCTTGCCGACGCCGGGGACGTCCTCGACGAGCAGGTGTCCCTCGGCGAGCATCACGGTGAGGGCGGTGCGGATGGCCTCGGTCTTGCCGTCCACCACGGTCGCGACCGACGCCATGACGGCCGCACCCGCGTCCTGGATCCGGTCGATCGGGACGGTCTGGTGGGTCAGCTCCGGCACGCAGGTCTCCTCGCCGCTGGGTCGATGTCCGGCGATGCTACAACGGCCGAGTGAGCGCAACCGGAGGATGCGTCACCGATCGCGCAGCGCGGACGGGACATGCGGTGCGGACGGGAGACGCAGTGCCGCGTCCGCGGCGAGCAGGACCTCCGCCGCCACCGTGACCCCCTCCTCCCGCCCGAGCTCGGTGTCCTCGTGCTCGATGTTGACGAGCATGTCCGGGTCGACCTCGTGCAGCGCGCGGAGGAACTCGGTCCAGAACGCGGTGTCGTGCCCCTTCCCGAGCGCCACGAAGTCCCACGCGGACGGCTTCGGCCACTCGTTCGCCCACTCGTCGCCGCCGAGGTTGGTGCGCGGCTCGTCCGGTGACAGTCGCCGGAACGAGTTGTCGAGCACGCCGTTGATCGCGGCGTGCGGGTTGATCCGGACGTCCTTGGCGGCGGCGTGCAGGACGAGCGGGCCGAGGTCACGGACGACGGCGACCGGGTCCATCTGCTGCCAGAACAGGTGGCTGGCGTCGAGTTCCACGCCGGTGTTCGTCAGGGCACCGCGTTCCACGAGTTCCCGGACCGACGCCGGGTTGAAGACGAGGTTCTGCGGATGCAGCTCGAGCGCGACGTGCACCCCGTGCTCCCGGGCGAACGCGTCGATCTCCTGCCAGAACGGCACCGCGATGCTCCACTGGTGTTCGAGGACGTCGAGCGCGGCGGAGTTCCAGGCGTTCACGATCCAGTTCGGACGGGTCCCGCCGGGCTCCCCCGCCGGCAGTCCGGACATCGTGACGACGCGGGTCTGCCCGAGGCGGGCCGCCAGGCGGATGCTGCGTCGGATGTCCTCCGCGTGCGCACGGCCGATCGCGGGGTCGGGGTGCAGCGGGTTGCCGTTGCAGTTGAGTCCGGCGATCGACACCCCGGTGCCGTCGAACTGCTCGAGGAAGGCGTCGCGAGCCGCGTCGTCCGTCAGGATCGCGTCGATGTCCGGCACGTGCACCGGGGGCAGGAAGCCGCCGGTGTTCAACTCGATCCCGGTCAGGCCGGCCCGACGGACGGCGGTGAGTGCGTCGGCGAGGGACCGGTCGTGGAAGACCGCGTTGTACAGTCCGAGCTTCATGCGCTGACCGTCGCCGTCGTGTCGGCGGTGCGCCGGGCCTCCACCGTGACCGTGCGACCGCCGTCGGCGGCCGATGCGGTGACGGCGGCGAGGACCTCCATGTTGTGCACGCCGTCGTGGAAGGTGGCGTTCGTCGGCAGGGGGTCGGCGACCCCGGCCACCTCGTCGAGGAAGGCGCGGGCCTGCACCTCGAACATCTGGTTCTGCCCCCAACCGACGCCGGGTGCGTCCATCGCCATCCCGCCCGCGACGTAGGGGTGGTCGGGGCCGAGGACGACCTGCCGGTACCCGCCCAGGCGGCTGCCGTCGCTGCGGAGGGCGAGACCGATCTCGGCCGGACGCTCCTGGTCCCAGCGCGCCGCCCCGTTCTCGCAGAACACCTCGACCACCAGGCCGTTCGGGTGCGCCGTCGTGACGCGCGAGACCTCGAGGGAGCCGACACCGTCACCGAAGCGAGCGGCGAAGGTGGCGTAGTCGTCGTTCTGCACGCGTGCCGTCTCCCCCGTGAGCGGTGCCCCCTGCCCACGGAGCGCGTGTCCGGCCGCGACCGGGCGCTCGGTGATCTCGGTGGTGAACAGTCCTCCGCTGACCTGCGCGACGTCCCCGGCCAGGAACTCGGCGATGTACGTCAGGTGGGACCCGACGTCGGCGAGCGCGCCGGTGCCCGGGGCGCCGGCGTAGCGCCACGAGAACGGCACGTCGGGCGAGGAGCCGTAGTCCGTCCAGTACCGTCCGGAGAGGTGCCGCACCCGGCCGAGCGTGCCGTCGTCGACGAGCTCGCGGATCGCGGCGAGGCCGGGGGCGCGGCGGTAGGTGAAGCCGATCCGGGCGGTGATGCCCCGTTCCGCTGCCCGGTCCGCGGCGTCGGCCATCGCGCGGGCGTCCTCGAGCGAGTCGGCGAGCGGCTTCTCGCAGAGGACGTGCTTGCCGGCGTCGAGCAGCCCCTCGACGATCTCGCGGTGCAGGCTGTTCGCGACCACGACGCTGACGACGTCGATGTCGTCCGCCGCGGCGATCGCCCGCCAGTCGGTGTCGTGCCGCTCGTACCCGAACCGCCGCGCCGCCTGCTGGGCGAGCGGCTCGTACACGTCCCCGACCGACACGAGTCGGACGGGCGGCAGGACCGGGTCGAAGAGGGTCGGTGCGGTCCGCCACGCATTCATGTGGGCCTTGCCCGCCATGCCGGCTCCGATGACGGCGACGCCGATGGGCTCGCTCATGTGCACTCCTTCGTGACGGTGACCCGACGTTCTGGAACGTTCCAGAACGAGTGGCTACACTGTAGACGCAGGCACCCATGTCCTGTCAATGCCTGATCTGCAGGAGGGTCCATGGCCGAGCGACCGCCGACGATCATCGACGTCGCCGCCCGTGCCGGGGTCTCGAAGTCACTCGTCTCGATGGTCGTGCGCGGCGACCCGGGGGTCTCCCCCGCCCGCCGCGCGGCCGTCCTCGCCGCCGTCGCCGAGCTCGGCTACCGCACGAACCGGGCCGCGGCGATCCTCGCGGGCACCAGGACCGGCACCGTCGGGGTGGTCGTCGATGACTTCCGCAACCCCTGGTACGTCCCGATGCTCGACGGCATCCGGGAGGTCCTCGCGCCCCGCGGACTCCGACTCACCCTGGCCGACGGCGCCGCGAACGCGCACCTCGGCGCCTCACCCTTCGACGACCTCGTCTCGCTGCGCGTCGACGGCGTCGTCCTCGCCGCCGAGTCACCCGCCGGCCTCGTCGTCCCGGACGGCCTGCCTGTCGTCGTCGCCGGCGAGCGCGCCGTCCGCCCCGCGGACACCGACACCGTCGCGTCGGACGAAGCCGCGGGCGGACGACTCGCCATCCGCCACCTCGTCCACCTCGGCCACCGGAGGATCGCGCACCTCACCGGGACGGGAGGCTCGGCCACCGCCCGTCGCGTCGCCGCCGTCGCCGAGATGGCCCGCTCCGGCATGGTCCCGGTCGTCGCCGGCGACGCCGGCACGGACGAGGCCGCCGGACACCAGGCGGCCCGGACCGTGCTCGCCGAGCACCCGGACGTCACCGCGTTCTTCGCCGCGAACGACGTCATGGCGATGGGTGCGATCGCCGCCGTGCTCGAGGCCGGACTGCGGGTGCCCGAGGACGTCTCCGTGATCGGGCACGACGAGACCCCGCTGGCGTCGTCACCCCTCGTCGGTCTGACCACGGTCGACCCGCACAACGACGAGGTCGGACGGCGTGCGGCGGCACGGCTGCTGGTGCGGCTCGACGCTGCCGCCGGGCGACCGGACGGCAGCGCTGCGGCACCGGCCCCGGCCCCGACGCGGTCACTCGTCGAACCGTCACTCGTGCTCCGGCGCACCACGGGGCCGCCGCCGTCCTGATCCGCTGAGCCGAGATCGGCGCGGTGCAGCGCTTCCGTGCCCGACGGATCAGCGCTCGGGCAGAGGCGACAGGTTGAGCGACCACATCGCGACGCCGTGCACACCGAGCTCGCGCGCCAGGTCCCGGCGTGCGGCGTAGGACCGGTCGTCGGACCAGCGCAGCTGCCGGCCGTCCTCGAGCGTCGCCGACCACTCCCCCGTACGGTCCGACCATTCTGCCCGCTCGCCGGCCAGGTGCGCTGCCCGGGCTGCCGGGATCGGGGCGGCGTCCGCGCCGGACCCCCACGCGTAGCCGTAGCCCGCGATGCCGACGTCGATGCGGTCTGCGGGGAGGCCGCCGTCGACGGCGGTGCGCACGGCCTTCCGCGTCCACGGCAACGACCCGATCGTGCCAGGACCGCCCCACGGCCCGTGCTGGTCGTAGGTCATCAGGACGATGCGGTCGAGGTGCGGGGCGAGCCCGGCCAGGTCGTAGCCGCGCGAGCGGTACTCCGCCGGGTCGGTGGAGGACATCATCGCGATCGAGACCTCGGCGTCGTCCCCGAGCCGCTCGCGGACGGCACTCCGGAGCGCCCGGGTGAAGGTGACCAGGTCGGCCTGGTCCTGGGAGCGCATCGACTCGAGGTCGATCTGCACGCCGTCGGCCCCGAGGCGAGCCGCCAGGTCGACGAGCCCGCCGACGACACGCTCCCGGTTCGTCGGCGACGACAGCAGCGCCGTGGCCGCTTCGGGCGAGAAGTCCCCGAGCGTCGACGTGTAGTTGCTGAAGAGCACCTCGGTCCGGGCCCCGGCGTCCGCGGCGACGCCGACGAGTTCGCCGACGTCGCCCGAGGTCGGGAGCAGGTGCGTGCCGTCGTCGGCCAGCGCCGCACCGTCCACCCCGATGACGTCTGCCCCGCGGTCGACGGCGGTGCGCACGCGGTCGGCGGCACCCCCTCCGGGTTCGACGTAACCCTCGATGCCGCCGGCCGCGCCGCGGGTGCCGTCGGCGCTGCAGCCCGAGAGCAGCACGGCGCCGAGCGCCACGGTCGCCGCTGCCGTCGTCATCCGTCGCATCACCCGATGACCGTAGCTGGTGCGTCCGGGGGCGCGCCCCGGGCGGCCGGTGGACCGAGACCCGGACGTCGGGGGGAAGAGCTGCGCACCGGGAACGACGAAACCCCGGTCCGCATCGACGGTTCCGGGGTTTCGTGGAGTGCGGAGACGGAGGGATTTGAACCCTCGGTCCCCGAAAGGGGACTCCACCTTAGCAGGGTGGTGCACTCGGCCTGACTATGCGACGTCTCCAGGTGTTCGACGACGAGCATACAGGAGGTCAGGCGGACTCTCGACCCGCCGGATCGCCGTCAGCGGAGCCGCAGTCGTGCCCGATGAGCGGGCATCTGCGGCTCCGTTCTCATCGGTCCCCCGAAGTGGGGACGATGGGGGGTTGCTGTTGTGTACCCCGGTGCATAGTCTCATGGTGACGTGGCATCACATTCCGGGGCGTCACAACCCCGTCGCCGCGACACAGCACCCAGCAAGAGCACGCAGTACAGCACCCAGACGTCGCTCCCCGTGGCCTGGGCCTGACGCCCCCGATCGTCAGCGCCCGCCCGGGGAGCGACTTGGTTCCGCGACGGCATGGTGATGTCCGTCGCGCACGGCGACACCGGTTCCACTCAAGCCGTCTCGGCGCTGCGGAACCGCTCGGGCAGCGCGATCAGCAGCTCGGCCAGCTCGGTCAGCCGGACGGCGCACAGCGCGACGTCGTCCGCGAGCGCTGCGGTCCGTGCAGCCTTGACGACCTGCATGCGCCGGGTCCAGTCCGCTGCGACGTCGATGCCGTTCGCCCGCGCGATGTCGTCCGTGTGGAAGACATCGAGCACGGTCTGCTGCGATCGCAACCAGTCAGCGCTCACCGGGGCTCCGGACCGCCGGAGCACCCACACCGCGAGCTCCACGAACGCACCGGCCTCCGACAGACAGTCGCGGAGGACGGCGGGGTCGAAGGGCTCGTCGCCCCGGGCACAGCTGGTCGGCGGATCGACCAGCATCGAGCGCGCGATCCGGGTGCGCTCGACCATCTGCCCGACCGTCCACGGGGCGATCACCACACCGACGTAGCGCTGCACGATGACCAGTCGGAGGGCCTCGAGCGGCACGAGCGCTTCGCGGACCGGGGTCCGTGACACCCGCATGTCGTCGGCCAGCGCGTCGAGGCGCAGGCGCTGTCCACGGCGGTAGTCACCGCGCAGGATGTGGCGCAACATCCGTTCGAAGACCGCGTCACGCAAGAGGTTGCGCGGCACCCCCAGCGGGTCGGTGACACCGCCGCCGGCACTGGTGCCGGCACCGGCGGCACCGGGTTCGGCACCGGTGGCACTGGCGGCACTGGTGGCACTGGTGGCACTGATCACGTCGCTCTCGACGCGCAGGAGTCCGGTCATCAGGTCACCGTCCTGCACGGCGGCTCCGATGGCCGAGGGCGCCGTCTGCCCGGTGGAGAACCGGACGCGGCCGTCTTCTGTGGAGGACAGCATGCTGCCCCCTCCGGCGGTGTACGGCCGTCGTGGTGGTGTCGTGCATCGGATCCTCCGTGACCACGGCCCTCCGGACGGGGCCGTGGTCACGAGGATCACAGGATGCGGCGGCGACCGCTAAACATGTTGCATCAGGAGTTTCGCCCGGTCGCCTGACCACGGCTGGACGGGCCTCCCGTGCCGGAACCCGGACCGGAGTCCGCACTGTCCTTCCCGGTCAACACCGACAGCGGCTGCGTGATGTCCTCGAGCCCCTTCCGGGCGGCATCGACCCCGAAGACGAGTGCGACCACCCCGCCGACGATCATCACCCCGGACCCCAGCAGGTACCCCCAGAAGAGCGGCTCGCGGTCCGAACCGTCGCCGATGAAGGCGCCGTAGATGAGCGGCGCGATCGCGCCGAAGACCTGCGCCAGCGCGAAGAAGTACGAGATCGCCTGCGACCGCAGTTCGAGCGGGAAGATCTCGCTCACCGTCAGGTAGGCACTCGAGGCACCTGCCGACGCGAAGAAGAACGACACGCACCAGAACGCGACCTGCCAGCCCGCGTTGATCGCGTCCGCGCGGAACAGGAACGCCGAGGTGGCGAGCACCAGACCGGACACCAGGTAGGTCAGGAAGATCATCTGCCGCCGACCCCAGGTGTCGAAGAAGCGGCCGAGGATGATCGGCCCGAGCAGGTTGCCGATCGCGAACGGGAAGAAGTAGATCGACGTCTCTGCGGTCTTCAGCCCGAAGAAGTTCGTCAGCACGAGTGCGTACGTGAAGAAGATCGCGTTGTACAGGAACGCCTGCGTGATCATCATCGTCGCGCCGACCAGCGTCCTGGTCGGGTACTGCTTGAGCAGCACGCGCGCGATGGTCAGGAACCCCACCCGGTCCATCGGTGTGACGGTCATCGCCTTCGACTGCGGCACCGGCTCGAGCTCCTTGCCGGACTCCCGCTCGACCTCGGCCTCGATCCGCGCGACGGTGTCCTCCGCCTCCTGCTCCTTGCCGTGCGTCATCAGCCACCGGGGACTCTCCGGGATGTGCCGACGGAGGAAGATGATCGCGATGCCGAGCACCGGGCCGAGGAAGAACCCGATCCGCCACCCGATGCTCTCGGAGAAGTTGGCCGTGTCGAGCAGGTAGATGTTCGCAGCCGCACCGAGGGCGGCGCCGCCCCAGTAGGTGCCGTTGATCGCGATGTCGACGTGCCCGCGGTACTTCGCCGGGATGAGCTCGTCGATCGCCGAGTTGATCGCGGCGTACTCGCCACCGATGCCGAGACCGGCGACGAACCGGAAGACCGCCAGGAACCAGAAGTCCTGCGCCAGACCCGCGACGCCGGAACCGATCAGGTAGATCGCGAGCGTCAGGATGAAGAGCTTGCGCCGACCGAGTCGATCCGACAGGCGCCCGAAGACCAGTGCGCCGACGACCTGGCCGACCAGGTAGATGCTGCCGAGGGACGCGACGTCCTGGTTCGACAGTCCCAGGTCGGCCTTGAACCCGGCGTTCGAGACGATCTGGATCTCGAGTCCGTCGAGGATCCACGACACCCCCAGGCCGACCACGACGCTCCAGTGGAACCTCGTCCACGGCAGTCGGTCCATCCTCGCCGGGACGAGACTCGTGACCGTCCCGTCCTTCGTTCCGCTGGCGCTCGTCATGCGCGTGCTCCTCCCGCGGTGAGCGCCTTCCGCCCGCCGCAAGAACGGAACGTACGCCGGAGCCGCCGCTCTTGTCCGCGGCCGGGACCGGAACGGCCGACGAACGACGAACGACGGGCGTGGCCGCCGGCACGCGTCGGACGGGAGGCTCGTGACGGTGCCGCCACGAGCCTCCGGTCAGTAGCGTGGTGGCGTGCCGCTGCAGAACTCGACCGACCGCATCCTCACCACCCACACGGGCTCGCTCCCCCGGACGCCGGAGCTCACCGCGCTCCTGGTCGCCCGCGACCAGGGCAAGCCGTTCGACGAACAGGCGCTCCGTGACGAGATCGCCGCCGTGCTCGCCCGCACCGTCGACGCGCAGCTGGCGGCCGGGATCGACGTCGTCAACGACGGCGAGGTGCCCCGCGTCGGCTTCTCCACCTACATCCGCGAGCGCCTGTCCGGATTCGGCGGCACCGGACACCGCAAGCCGACGCTCGACTCCGTGAAGTTCCCCGAGTACGCCGCGTTCCAGGCCCGGCAGATCGACGAGGGCGCCGAGTTCGCCCGGGTCTGGGACACCCCGGTGGCGCAGGGCCTGCTGCAGTACGACGAGGAGCGCGCCGGCATCCGGGAGGACCTCGACGGCTTCGAACGCGAACTCGCTCGCAACGCCGAAGCCGGCCGCACCCCGGCCGGCACGTTCATCTCGGCGGCGACGCCCGGGATCGTCGCGACGACCCTGCTGCTCGACGACGCCAACCCGCACTACGCCGACCACCGCGAGTACGTCTTCGCCCTGGCCGAGCAGCTCCGCGTCGAGTACGAGGAGATCGCCGCCCGCGGCCACGTCCTGCAGCTCGACGCTCCGGACCTGGCGATGGAGCGGGTGATCCACTTCGGCGACGCATCCCTCGACGAGTTCCTGGCGGCGGTCGACCTGCACGTCGACGCGCTCAACCACGCCCTGCGGAACATCCCGAAGGAGCAGACCCGACTGCACGTCTGCTACGGCAACTGGCAGGGGCCGCACCAGGACGACGTCCCCGTCGACGTGCTGCTGCCGCACCTCTACCGGGCCGAGGTCGGGTCGTTCAGCATCCCGTTCGGCAACCCGCGGCACGCGCACGAGTTCCCGGCGTTCCGCGACCTGCCGCTGCCCGACGGCGCGGTCCTCGTGCCGGGCGTCATCGACGTGACGACGAACTACCTCGAGCACCCGCAGCTCGTCGCCAACCGGATCGTCGAGGCGGCCGAGGCCGTCGGTGACCCGACCCGGATCGTCGCCGGCACGGACTGCGGCCTGGCGACCTTCGCCAGCTACGAGTTCATCGCGTCCGACGTGGCGTGGGCGAAGCTCGGCGCACTCGTCGAGGGCGCCGAGATCGCGTCCCGCCGCCTGTTCGGCTGACGCGTCCGCGCGCCGCCGTCGGCGCGAGACGCCTCCGACACATCGAGACACCGCCACATCCGGCGGCGTCTCGCCCCTCCGGCGGCGTCACGACCAGACGGGGGCGTCTCGGCGCCACGGTGCCGGACGGGAGGCGCGGGGCGGCCCCGCCACGGGCCTCCCGTCCGTTGCCGCCGTCGGTGGGCGGGCGTACCGTGGCGCCCGTGAACCGACCTGATCTCTCCACGGTCGGCGAGCTCCGCGCTGCTGGGCACGTCCAGAAGTCGGTCCGCGCCGAGATCCGCGACAACCTGCTCACCGCCCTCCGCGAGGGCCGTGACCCCTGGCCCGGCCTGCACGGCTTCCAGACCACCGTCATCCCGCAGCTCGAGCGCGCCCTGATCGCCGGACACGACGTCGTCCTGCTGGGCGAGCGCGGCCAGGGCAAGACCCGACTGCTCCGCACCCTGAACGGCCTGATGGACGAGTGGACACCGGTCATCACCGGCTCCGAACTCGGCGAGCACCCGTACGAACCGATCGTCACGGCGAGCATCCGTCGCGCCCAGAACCTCGGCGACGCACTGCCGATCTCGTGGGTGCACCGCGACGACCGCTACGTCGAGAAGCTCGCGACGCCGGACACCTCCGTCGCGGACCTGATCGGTGACGTCGACCCGATGAAGGTCGCCGAAGGCCGCAGCCTCGGCGACCCGGAGACGATCCACTTCGGCCTGATCCCGCGCGGTCACCGCGGCATCGTCGCGATCAACGAGCTGCCTGACCTCGCCGAGCGCATCCAGGTCGCGATGCTCAACGTGATGGAGGAGCGGGACGTCCAGATCCGCGGGTACGTGCTGCGACTGCCGCTCGACGTGCTCGTCGTCGCGAGTGCGAACCCCGAGGACTACACGAACCGCGGCCGGATCATCACACCGCTGAAGGACCGCTTCGGCGCCGAGATCCGCACGCACTACCCGATCGAGCTGGCGGACGAGATCGCCGTCATCCGGCAGGAGGCGCAGTTGACCGCCGAGGTGCCGGACGCCTTGATCGAGATCCTCGCCCGCTTCACCCGTGCCCTCCGCGAGTCGAGTGCCGTGGACCAGCGCAGTGGTGTCAGTGCCCGCTTCTCGATCGCCGGTGCCGAGACGGTGTCCGCCGCCGCCGTGCACCGCGCAGCCCGCCAGGGTGAGCCGGACGCCGTCGCCCGACCGATCGACCTCGAGACCGCGGTCGACGTCCTCGGCGGCAAGATCGAGTTCGAGTCCGGGGAAGAGGACCGCGCCGACGAGGTGCTCGAACACCTGCTGCGGACCGCGACCGCCGAGACCGTGCGCTCGCGCTTCCGTGGGCTGGACTTCGGCGTGCTCGTCGATGCGCTCGAGGGCGGCACGATGGTCACCACCGGCGAACAGGTCAGCGCGCGGGACTTCCTCGCCGGGCTGCCGTCGCTCGGTGAGTCCGACCTGTACGACCAGGTGTGCGAGCGCCTCGGCGCCACGTCCGACGGCGAGCGGGCCGGCGCGATCGAGTTGGCGCTGGAGGGCCTGTTCCTGGCCCGCCGCATCAGCAAGGAGTCCGGCGGGGGCGAAGCAGCGTATGGGATGTGACCCGGTGCGCACCGACACCGACACCGACACCGACACCGACGGGGTGACCCGTGGCTAGCCGCCCGAACCGTCGGCTGAGCCGTGACAGCCGCTACGGCAAGTACGACGGCGGCCCGGATCCCCTCGCGCCACCCGCCGACCTGGCCGAGGCGCTCGAGGCGATCGGCCAGGACGTCATGGCCGGCACCTCCCCCGAGCGGGCGATGCGGGAGTTCCTCCGACGCGGCGGGCAGTCGCAGCGGGGGCTCGACGACCTCGCTCGACTGGTGGCCGAGAAGCGCCGCGAACTGACGAGCCGGAACAACCTGGACGGCACCCTGCAGGAGATCAGGCAGCTCCTCGACGAAGCCATCCTGGCCGAACGTGGACAACTCGCTCGGGACACGGCGATGGACGACGGGGACCGCGCACTGGCCCAGATGCAGCTCGACAGCCTGCCGTCCTCGCCCGCCGCAGCGGTCAGCGAACTGAACGGCTACGACTGGAAGAGCCCGACGGGCCGGCAGAAGTACGATCAGATCAAGGACCTGCTCGGCCGCGAGATGCTCGACCAACGGTTCGCGGGCATGAAGCAGGCGCTCGAGAACGCCACCGACGACGACCGGGCCGCGGTCGCCGGGATGATGCACGACCTCAACGAACTGCTCGACGCCCACCGTCGGGGTGAGGACAGCCAGGAACAGTTCGACGAGTTCATGGCGAAGCACGGTGACCAGTTCCCGTCGAACCCGCAGAACGTGGACGAGCTGCTCGACGACCTCGCAGCCCGTGCCGCAGCGGCCCAACGGATGCGGAACTCGATGACGCAGGAGCAGCGCGACGAACTCGACGCGCTGGCCGAGCAGGCGTTCGGCTCCCCTGCGCTGATGGGGGCGCTGTCCCAGCTCGACGACAACCTCCGTGCCCTCCGCCCCGGCGAGGACTGGGGCGGGTCCGAGGGCATGGACGGCGAGCAGGGTCTCGGTCTCGGCGACGGCACCGGTGTGTTCCAGGACATCGCCGACCTCGACGCCCTCGCCGACCAGCTCGCCGAGGTCGGCCCCGGTTCGGAGCTCGACGACCTGGACCTCGACGCCCTCGCCCAGCAGCTCGGCGACCAGGCGGCTGTCGACGCCCGGACCCTGCAGCAGCTCGAGAAGGCGCTGCGGAACTCGGGCGCGATGAAACGGGGCACGGACGGACAGCTCCGGCTCACCCCGAAGGCGATGCGCCAGCTCGGCAAGAGCCTGCTCAAGGACGTCGCCGAGCGGATGTCGGGTCGGCAGGGCGCGCGGGACCTCCGCCGTGCCGGTGCCGCCGGTGACCGCTCCGGGTCGACGCGTCCGTGGGAGTTCGGCGACACCGAACCCTGGGACGTCACACGCTCGATCACCAACGCCCTGACCCGTACCGCCGGGGACGGCCCCCGTTCCGGCGCGGGGGTCCGGTTGCAGATCGAGGACGTCGAGGTGCAGGAGACCGAGGCCCGCACGCAGGCCGTCGTCGCCCTGCTCGTCGACACCTCGTTCTCGATGGCGATGGAGGACCGCTGGGTCCCGATGAAGCGCACCGCCCTCGCGCTGCACACCCTCATCTCCACGCGGTTCCGCGGGGACGACCTGCAGCTCATCGCGTTCGGTCGTGAGGCCGAGGTGATGGACGTCGACCAGCTCGTCGGCCTCGACGCCATGTGGGACAAGGGCACGAACCTGCACCACGCCCTGCTGCTGGCGAACCGGCACTTCCGGAAGCACCCGAACGCGCAGCCGGTGCTGCTCATCGTCACGGACGGCGAACCCACGTCACACCTGGAGCCGAACGGGCAGGTGTACTTCAGCTACCCGCCGGACCCGGTGACGATCGCGCTGAGCGTCCGGGAACTCGAGAACGCCCACCGGTTGGGCGCGAAGACGACGTTCTTCCGGCTCGGTGACGACCCGGGGCTCGCCCGCTTCGTGGACGGCATGGCCCGCCGCGTGGAGGGCACGGTGACGGCGCCGGAGAACGACGACCTGGGTGTCGCGGTGGTCGGGTCCTACCTCGGTGCCCGACGCGGCTCCGGCTCCGGCTCCGGCTCCGGCTCCGGCGACGACGGTCTCTGGGGCGGCGCCTTCAGCCGCTTCGGCTGACCGCGCTCCTGACGGCCGGGAGGCGCGTGCCGGGCTCGGCGCGCGCCTCCCGGCCGTCATGCCGCCGCGCCAGGAGACGGGCAGTGTCAGACAGTCAGCCGCGTCAGAACACCGGCCACGTCAGAAGACCGGCCACGGCACGGCCGGACCGTAGCCGTCCGGCGGCGGGAACGTCGCGACCGCGGCCAGCGCAGCGCAGCGCCCCCGGAGCGCCGACAGCTCGTCGTCGGTGAGGTGCTCACGCAGGGTCTCGCCGAGCGCTCCCCGGAGCGCCTCGGACAGCCGCTGGAGTCCAGCGACCTCGTCCTCGCTGAGGGGTTCGCCGATCCAGCCCCAGAGCACCGTCCGGAGCTTGTGCTCGACGTGGAAGGTCAGGCCGTGGTCGACGCCGAAGCGGTGCCCGTCCGGCATGGCCAGGACGTGCCCGCCCTTGCGGTCCGCGTTGTTCGTGACGACGTCGAAGACCGCCATCCGCCGGAGGACCGCCGAGTCCTCGTGCACCAGGGTCACCGCCTGGTCGTTCTCGTCCACGGCGTCGAGCACCTCACGGACGCTGCCCGCGGCGACCGCCGCGGCGGCGTCCTCGGCCGGGACCAGGTCGACGGCGTCCTGCTCGGGGTCGATGACCTGCCACCGCTGCACCATGCCCGGGCCGAAGGGACCGTCACCGAGCCAGGTCTCGGGCACGACGTTCCAACCGAGCGCCTCGGACACCAGGTAGGCGGAGACCTCACGACCGGCGAGGGTGCCGTCGGGGAAGTCCCACAGCGGCTTCTCGCCCTCGATCGGCTTGTAGACCACGTCCTCGCCGTCGAGCCGGGCGAGGAACGTGGCGTTCGAGGCCTCGCGGATGCGCCCGGTGATGCGGAGTTCCCCGGGAGCGCTGGGGACCGCGGCACCGGCGGCGTCAGGACCCATCGTCATCCGAGCTCGGGGAGCTCGGGCGGGTTCGGGCGTCCGGCGGCGATGACCTCGCGCGTGCGCTGGACGAAGGCGCGGGCGCTGCCCACCGGGATCTTGACCTGCAGCAGCTCGCTCGGTTCGGGAAGTTCGACGACCGCTTCGACCTCGTCGCCGTCGCCGGTCGACTCGGTGAAGACCTCGACGTCGTCCTCGATCGGGTACGCCTCGATCACGACCTGCGCGGTGGCCGGGTCGAAACCCAGGCTCAGGGCGCCGGCGCGGAACTCGGGCTCGACGGGCTGGTCGAGCGGGTCGCCGTCGCGCAGCTCGGTCGGTGCTGCGTCCGGGACGCTGAAGCGGTTGTCGTCGACCGTGGCGACCTCGTCGAGGAGTTCGTCGATCTTGTCGGCGAGCACGACCGACTGTTCCTTCTCGATTGCGACGCTGACGACGCGGCGGCCGTCACGGGCCTGGATGTAGAACGACCGCTCGCCCGGGCGTCCGATCGTGCCGACGACGAGTCTGTCCGGCCAGTCGAAGCCGTGGACGATGGGGGGCATACCGGCATTCTAGGAGCGTGCACCTCCGACCGTTCAGGAAGTGGCGGAGTCGGGATGCTCCGGAGACCGCGACTGCGACGACGACGACTGCTCGTCGTGTCCGGCGCCGCCGCCGACGACCGCGTCACCGCTCGGCGCCGCTGCCCGGGCCAGCCACGACAGGTCCCCCGACTCGGTGTTCGTCGCCACGACCTCCGGACGGGCCTCCCCGTACCGGACGATCGACACCGAGGCCGGTCCCACCGAGATGCGCTGGAACAGGTCCAGGTGCATGCCGAGGGCGTCGGCGAGGACGGACTTGATGATGTCGCCGTGGCTCACCGCCACCCAGACCGCACCGGCCCCGTGCTCTGCCTCGATCTGCGCGTCGAGGCGTCGGACGGCCGCGACCGCACGGGACTGCATGGTCTGCATCGACTCCCCGCCGGGGAACACGACGGCGCTCGGGTTCGACTGCACCACCCGCCACAGCTGCTCCTGGGCGAGATCGCTGATCCTGCGGTTCTGCCACTCGCCGTAGTCCGCCTCGATGATGCCGCGCTCGACGAACTGCTGCGGGTCGCCCGGCTGGAAGGCCGTGATCGCCCGCGCGGTCTGCCGGCAGCGCTCGAGAGGGCTCGAGACGACCGCGGCGAGGGGCACCGCGGCGATGCGCTCGGCGGTCGTGGCGGCCTGCCGCTTGCCGACGGAGTCGAGCGCGACCCCGGCCGTGCGGCCCGCGAGGAGCCCGGTCGCGTTCGCGGTGGTGCGTCCGTGCCGGACGAGGAGGACGGTCGCCATGGGGACGATCCTAGGCGTGGCCCGCGGCGCTGACGGCGGCCGGGATTGTGCTGCCACCCGCGAGCGGGCCATGATGCCCTGGTGCTGGTCTCCATCCTCTACATGAGCGTCGCGACGCACGAGTTCGGCGAGGACGAACTCGCCGAGATGCTCGCCGGCGCACGGTTGCGGAACGAGGCGCTCGGAGTCTCCGGCCTGCTGCTCGTCAAGGGCGGCCGCTTCATGCAGCTGCTCGAGGGCCCGGCGTGGAGCGTCAACGACCGGTTCACCGTGATCGAGAAGGACCCGCGCCACCACTCGGTGCGCTCGCTCGTCCGTGAGGACATCGAGCGCCGGCGGTTCGACGGCTGGTCGATGGCCTACCGCGGTCTCGACGACGCGGACATCGCGACCGTCGAGGGGTTCAGTCCGTTCCTGTCCGGCACCCTCGACTTCCCGCCGTCCTTCGACCGGACCAGCGCCGCCTGGCTGCTCAAGTGGTTCCGGGACCGCGACCTCGTCGAGGGCTGAGTCACCACAGCATCCGGCGCGCCCACCTGTGCGTCTGTACCGTCGGCGTCATGCCGTTCTTCCGCTCCTCCGCCGCTGCCCCACCGACGACGACGCCACCGACCGAGCCGGTGACCGGGGTGCGTGCTGCCTGGTCGGACTCGTTCGGCCGACTGGCGACCCGCTGCCTGCAGGTCATCATCCTCATCGTCATCGTCGCGGGCATCGTCTACGCGGGCCAGGTGCTCAGCGTCGTCACGATCCCGGTGCTGCTGGCCCTGATCATCGCCTCGGCCATGCACCCGGTCGTGTCCTGGCTCCGCCGTCACGGCTTCCCGTCCGTCTTCGCGACGCTGACGGTGCTCCTCGGGGTGCTCGTCGTCCTCGGGCTCCTCGGGTACCTCATCGTCGTCGCCGTCGAGAACCAGTGGTCCAGCCTGCAGAAGTCCGCCGTGCAGGGCTTCCAGCAGCTGCAGGACTTCAGCCGGACGCTGCCGTTCGCCGTCTCGGACAGCCAGGTCGACGACGCGGTGAAGACCGCCACCGACTTCGTCACGAGCGCGCAGTTCGGGTCAGGTGCCCTCGCCGGCGCGTCCGCCACCGCGAACTTCCTCACCGGCCTGGTGCTGATGATCGTCGTGCTGTTCTTCTTCCTCAAGGACGGGCCCCGCATCTGGGAGTTCCTGCTCCGTCCGTTCACCGGCGCCTCCTACGAGCGTGCGCGCCGCGTCGGTGACCGCGTCGTCTCGACCCTCGGCGGCTACGTCCGCGGCACCGCGACCGTCGCCGCGGTCGACGCCATCGGCATCGGCGTCGGCATCGCCATCGTCGGCGTGCCGCTCGCGCTCCCGCTGGCGGTCATCGTGTTCATCACGGCGTTCATCCCGATCGTCGGTGCCACCGCCGCCGGCATCCTCGCCGCACTCGTCGCGCTCGTCGCCGTCGGTCCGGTCCCGGCGCTGATCGTGGTCGGCATCGTCGTGGTCGTCAACCAGCTCGAGGGCAACTTCCTGCAGCCGGTGCTGATGGGGAAGACCCTGCGCCTGCACGGCCTGGTCATCCTGGTCGGCCTGACCGCGGGCACCGTCCTCGCCGGCATCACCGGCGCGATCATCTCGGTGCCGCTCCTGGCAGCCGGCTGGGGCGCCATCAAGGTCTGGGACGGACCGGACCTGGCCGCGAAGCCGTGGCGCCAGAAGCGCTCCGAGGACGTGGACGACCACGAACGCGCGAACAAGCGCGTCAAGCGCCGCGAGAAGGCGCAGAAGGCCCGCGAGAAGCGGCGCGAGGACCAGCAGAAGGCGCGGACGAAGCAGGCGGCGAAGACCGACTGACGACGAGACGACCGGACGGGAGGCCCGGACCAGCCCACCGGGGTCGGTCCGGGCCTCCTGTCATGCCACCCGCAGCACGCTCGCGCGGACGGTCAGGCGAAGGCGCGGTCCACGACGGCCAGCAACCGGTCGCGCTGCGCCGGGACCACGCAGGCGTGCGCGAGGACGCGCCACATCGTCGCCACGGCCGGCAGCAGGTCGATGCGTGCCGCTCGGACGTCGGACACGAGCTGCACGCCGGTGAACCACGGGACGACGGTGGCACCCAGCGCTTCCGGGGTGACCGTCGGGCCGACCTCGCCCGCGGCGACCGCCAGGCGGAAGACGTCCACGACGCTCGCGATCCACTGGTCGTAGAAGGACGACGTCGAACCGGAGAACACCCGGTTCTCGAGCGACAGCCGGATGCCGGCACGGACGACCGGGTCGTCGAGCAGCAGGCCGGCGATCGCGCGGGAGGCCTCGACCAGCCCGGCCAGCGGCGACGGTCCGTCGTACGTGACGGCTGCGAACGTGCGGGCGTTCTGCTCGTCGATCACGGCGAGGGCGATGGCCTGCTTCGTGCGGAAGTGGAAGTGGATCGCGCCCTGGCTGACCTCGGCGGACTTGGCGATCCCGGAGATGCTCGCCGCACCGAAGCCCTGGCGGTCGAACTCGACGGCGGCGGCCTCCAGGATCGCGGTTCGGCGGTCCGGTCCGCGACCGGGTACCGACGTCGGCGTGGTCATGGTCGTGCTTCCCCCGAGTTCCGTCGTGCTGGACGTGCACAGAACGACCCGTACACTCCGGCGACAACGGTACCGCGGTCCAGGCGCGGCTTCACGCCCCCGATGTGGTGTCGCTGGCGACACAGCAGAGCAGTTGTCCACAGGCTCTTCGGTCGCTGGTGGTGCTGGACTACCATCGACGCATGCTCCCCCGCCTGCCGATGAGTCGTCCGGGCCGGTCGCGCCGCGACGTCGGCAGCGACGGCCTGACCGACGACGAACGCGCCGCTCTCGTGGCCGAGTACCACGCGACGGTCGCGCGGAAGTCGTTGAAGGCCGTCGAGAAGGACGTGATCAACCGCTGGCTCGCCTCGCGTGCAGCCGGATGACCTGACCTGGGTCGGCCTCGGCGGAGAACACGTCCCGGCTCTGCAGGGTTTCACCTGCGCTGACCCTCCCCGTGCCAGCTGGGATCGACTGCGTCGGGACCACGTGCACCCGCGGCCGTGGGAGCTTGCCGTGCAGTCCTCGATCCGTGGACTGCGGCCGCCTCTGCCGCCGGAGGAGAACGCGCTGCTCGCGTTCTCCGGCGACGCACTCGCCGGAGTGTCCCGCGTCAGCTGGACCGACGGTGGCGAGCAGCTCCTGGTCATGAGCATCGCGCGTGACGTCCGTTTCCGTGGAGCCGGCCTCGGCATCGTGCTGCTCCGTCAGACGCTCGACGTCCTCCGTACGGTTCGCGATGAAGCCGGGATCGGTTGTGGTGCGTTCGCTCGGGTGGATCACCGGAACGAGCCGAGCCGCCGGATGTTCGAACTCGCTGGATTCGTCTACCTCGAGAACGACTTCGAGGAACCGAACCTCGAGTACTGGGTGCACGACCTCCTCTGACCGAGGATCGGCCTTGGCATTGAACCCGCTGCCGTTCGTCGCCGGTGCCGACGGCCGTGTCAGGGGTGCGGCGACGTCTCGCGGGCGAGGGACGCGAGCATGTCCAGCCGCTCGGCGCTCGCACTGCCCGGGTCGGCGTAGTAGAGCACCAGGAGCAGCCCGTCGACCGGCAGCTTGTCGCGGTGCAGGTGCAGCTCCCCCACGACCGGGTGGTCGACCGTCATCGACCCGCCTTCGAGCACCCGGACGTCCTGCCGCGCCCAGAGCTGCCGGAAGCGGCCGCTCGACAGTGACAGCTCGCCCACGAGTTCGACGACCCGCTGGTCCCGGACGTCGTCCGCGACCGAGTGCCGGAAGGCGCCGACGAAGCTCGCGACCGCACGCTCCCAGTCGCGGTGGAACACCCGCTCCTCCGGGTCGAGCAGCAGCGAGCGCAGACGGTTCTCGCCGACCCGGAGCCGGGGTGAGAACGCGGTGGCCAGGTCGTTCGCCGCGAGGACGTCGAACGCGCGCCCCTCGATGAAGGCCGGGATCTCGAGCGCCGCCAGCAGGGCGTGCAGGCGGGCCGGGACCCGCTCGGCCGTGCGCCGGGGACGGCTGCGTCGTGCGGGTTCGGCGAGGTGCTGGAGATGGAGACGCTCGACGTCGTCCAGTTGCAGCACCCTGGCGAGCGCGTCGAGGACCTGCGGTGACGGACGGGTGTCCCGGCCCCGCTCCAATCGGAGGTAGTAGTCGGTGCTCACGCCGGCGAGCATCGCGACCTCCTCGCGGCGGAGACCCGGCACACGCCGGACCCCGCCGGCGGGCAGCCCGACCTGCTCCGGCGTCACGAGCCCACGGCGCGCCTGCAGGTAGGCGCCGAGGGGGTTCGTCGGCACCGCGGTCGGGTCCCCGTCGAGCGTCACGCGGGCGTCCCCGAACGGCCGGGCAACGTCGCGAGCGCGTGGGAGCGCTGGGCGACCAGCTCGTCGTAGGTGCCGTCACGTTCCGCCCACCGGTGCATGAGGACACCCTGCACCAAGACCTCGTGCGGGGTGGTGTCCTGTGCCAGGAGCGCCATCACCTCGGCACCGAAGTCGCCGAGGTCCAGTGCGTTCGGGTTGCTGGTGCCCATCGTCGTGTTCACCGCCGGCGGCACGAGTTCGGCGACGTCGATGCCCGTCCCGGCGAGCTGCGCACGGAGTGCCTCGCTGTAGGCGTGCACCGCGGCCTTGGTGGCGGCGTACGACGCCATCAGTGGGAACGGCAGGAACCCGATGCCCGAACTCACGGTGACGATCGTGCCGCTGCCCTGCCGGAGCAGGTGCGGGGTGAACGCGTCGATGACCCGGATCGTCCCGAGCACGTTGACGTCGACCATGCGGGCGGCGTCGGCGAAGTGTGCCGGGTCCCGGAGGTCCTCGGGGACGCCGATGCCCGACATGGTCACGACGGTGTCCAGGTCGGGCAGCAGGTCGAGCACGGTGTCGCGTGCGGTCATGACGGATTGGTCGTCGGTGACGTCGATCGAGACCGTGCCGAAACCCTCGGCGACGAGCTGGTCGAGTACCTCGGTGCGGCGTCCGCCGACGACGACGTGGCTGCCGGCGTCACGGAAGCGCCGTGCGAGTTCGAGTCCGATGCCGGAGGTGCCGCCGATGACGGCGACGGAGCGTGTGGTGATGTCCATGCCCTCGACGCTAGGTCGACGGAGCGCCCGCTCCCGGGGCCCTGTGAGGACCCCCGATCGCTCGCGGCCGACCGTCTTCAGAGGTAGCGCCGGACGTCCTCGACGAAGCGCGGAACGCCAGCCCTCCGGAGCGTCTCGAGGACGTCGTTCATCGACACGGGCGGGTCCACGTAGTCTTCGGCGAGTTCGCGGAGCACCTGTGTGACGAGCCCGGGGAACAGGTCGAGTTGGTCGAGCAGGAAGTCGTCCGGGTGCACCACCTCGACGTCGAACGAATCGAGTGAGTGGTCGGGGAAGTCCTTGACGTTGAAGGTCACGAGGACGTCCGCCTTCGAACGGATGGCCGCCGCGAGGACATGGCGGTCCTTCGCGTCGCACGTCATCGTCGCGGTCAGCGGCTCGTAGCCCGTGACGAGGGCGTCGGGGAAGTACTGCTGCATCGCGGTGATGCGATGGTCGACCGCGGCCGGGTCGACGCCGGAGCGGATGACGTTCCGGCGGAACTCTTCGAGGACCTCGTCGGACCACAGCGCTCGGAACGCGCCCTCGTCAGCAAGTCGGAGGAGGAGGTCGGTCAGACGGATGCCGAACAGCGTGCAGGCATCGAAGAAGGCCGGGAACGCCATCGTTCAGTCACCGGTGGCTTCCGCCTGCTGCCGTTCCAGCGACTGACTGTTCCGCGCCATCTCCCGCAGCGCGGCCTTGCGGTCGATGCGGAATGCTTCCTGGAACGCCACGACGTCGCGGAGCAGGACGCGGCGGTGACGACCGCGCTTGCCGAACGGGATGGTGCCCTCTTCCAGGTACTTGATCAACGTCGGGCGGGAGACGCCGAGGAAGTCAGCAGCTTGCTGTGTCGTCATCTGCATGTCGTTCGGCGCGACCGTGACCCCGCTGCCACTGGCGAGGGCGTCGGCGACCTGTTCGAGGACCTCGAAGATCTCAGCGGGGATCGGCCGCTCCGAGCCGTCCGGTGCGCGGAGCGCGGCACCCGCATGTCGGGACGTGCCGAAGCTCTCGTGGAGTTGTCGTGCGAAGTCGACGAGTCCGTCACGAGCGGCATCCGCCGGCACGTAGGTCCGGGCTGTGGCGTTGCGGGGTCGGTGTGGGGTCGAGATCGCCATACCGGGGATCGTAACCGCAAAATCCGAAAGAAGTGTCAGCGCCCCTTCGAACGAGCGGGACTGCCTGTTCGATCTGCGGAGGGTGTGGGATTCGAACCCACGAGACATCTCTGCCCACCTGTTTTCAAGACAGGCTCCATCGGCCACTCGGACAACCCTCCGTGACCCGACCACGTGGCGAGACGTGACCGGGCCGCGTGCAGTATACCGAGCCTCCTGGCCGGAGTGCAGCCGTCAGCGCGGCAACGTGTCGAGCGCCGCCGCGAGCCCGTCGTCCGTGACGCCGCCGGTGAGTTCGTTGCCCGCGTCGACGACGTCGTCCGGGGCCTGCCCCATGACGACCCCGCGACCCGAGGTGGAGGCCCACCGCAGCATGTCGATGTCGTTGCGTCCGTCGCCGGCCGCGAAGACCCGCGAGCGCGGGATGTCGAGCCACTCACGGATGCGCTCCATGGCGGTCGCCTTCGTGACGCCCTCGGGCGCGATGTCGAGCCAGGCAGTCCAGCCGACCGTGTACGAGACCTTGTGCAGGCCCATCTTGTCGACGATGTCCAGGAACTCCTCGAGCCCGTGCTCCGGGGAGATCACGACCACGCGGGTGGCACGGACGCCCAGCAGCCGCTCGAACTCGACGTGGTCGCCCGACGCCGTCATCGTGTCGTCGGGGAAGTCGCCGGAGAGCAGGTAGTGCCCAGTCTCGTCCTCGACACCGTAGGCACCGTTCTGCAGCGCACCGCGGATCGTCTGCAGGACTTCGGTGGGGTCGAAGGTCTCGACGTGCACCCGCTCGTAGGCGCCGGTGTCCGTGCGTTCGAGGGTCAGTGCACCGTTGGCGCAGACCAGGTACTTCGGCTGGATGCCGAGCCGTTCGAGCAGCGGGACGGTCATGCCCTCGCTGCGGCCGGTGGAGAGCATGACCTCGTGTCCGGCGGCTTCGGCGTCGCGCACGGCCCGGATGACGGTGTCGGTGACGACCCCGTCCTCGCGCATGATCGTGCCGTCGATGTCCAGCGCGACGAGCCACCGCTTGACCCGTGCGGGCGAAGCGGTCCCACCCGGGGCTGCGGCGGCAGCGTCGGAACCGTCCACGAATCCGCGTGAGGAGCTCATCGGGGCTCGATCACCTCGATGCCGCCGAGGTACGGGCGGAGCACCTCGGGGATGACGACCGAGCCGTCCTCCTGCTGGTGGGTCTCGAGGATCGCGACGAGCCAGCGGGTGGTGGCGAGGGTGCCGTTCAACGTCGCGACCGGCGCGGTCTTGCCCGTCGACGTCCGGTAGCGGATGTCGAGGCGACGGGCCTGGAACGTGGTGCAGTTCGACGTCGAGGTGAGCTCGCGGTAGGTGCCCTGCGTCGGGACCCACGCTTCGAGGTCGTACTTGCGCGCGGCACTCGTGCCGAGGTCCCCGGCGGCGGTCTCGATGACGCGGTAGTGCAGCCCGAGATCCTGCAGCATCGACTCCTGGTAGGACATCAGCCGCTGGTGCTCGGCGTCGGCCTGGTCGGGGTGGACGTACGCGAACATCTCGAGCTTGTTGAACTGGTGCACACGGAGGATGCCGCGGTTGTCCTTGCCCGCCGAACCGGCCTCACGCCGGTAGCAGGTGGACCAACCGGCGTACCGGAGGGCCTGGTCGTCCTCGGACGGGAACTGCAGGATCTCGTCGGCGTGGTACCCGGCGAGGGCGACCTCGCTGGTGCCGGTCAGGTACAGGTCGTCGGCTTCGAGACGGTAGACCTCGGCGGAGTGCTCGCCGAGGAAGCCGGTGCCGGCCATCGTCTCGGGACGCACGAGCGTCGGCGTGATGAGCGGCTCGAACCCGTGCGCGACGGCACGGTCGAGGCCGAGCGACATCAGGGCGATCTCGAGTCGGGCGCCCATGCCCTTGAGGAAGTAGAACCGCGAGCCGGACACCTTGACACCGCGGGCGATGTCGATGATGCCAAGGGACTCACCGAGGTCGGCGTGGTCCTTCGGCTCGAACGCGAACTCGGGCTTCGTGCCGACGGTGCGGAGGGTGACGAAGTCGTCCTCGCCCCCGGCGGGCACGTCGGGCATCACGACGTTGGGGATCGAGCGGACGACGGTGTTGAAGGTGTCCTCGGCAGCGGTGACGGTGGCCTGCGCCTCCTTCACCTTCGCAGCGAGCGCCTGGGCCTGCTGCACGAGCGCGGTCTTCTCGTCCTTCGGTGCCCTCGCGACGGTCTTGCCGAACGCGTTCTGCTCGGCGCGGAGCGCCTCGAACGCGGTGATGGCGGCACGTCGGGCGGAGTCCGCGGCGACGGCCTGGTCGACGACGTCGACGGAGGCGCCGCGCGCAGCCTGCGAGGCCTTGATGAGGTCCGGTTCGTCGCGCAACAGCTGTGGGTCGATCACCGACCCAGCTTAGCGAGCCACGGATGACCACCCGGTGAACCTGCGGACGGGAGGCCCGCGATGCTGCCGACCCGCTCCTCCCGTCCGTCCCCTGGTCGCCATCCGGACCGCGCAGGCGGTGCCCGGTAGCGTTGAGGGCATGTCGACGCCCTCGGACACCACCTCTCTGCCGGAGGACGCCCCCGCCACTGAGCAGCGCACCGCCGCCGTGATCTACAACCCGATCAAGGTCGACCTGCCCTCGCTGCAGCGCACCGTCGGTCGGTACCAGCGTGAAGCCGGCTGGGCGGAGACGAAGTGGTACGCCACGAGCGAGGAGGACCCGGGCGGCGGCATGACCCGCGAAGCGCTCGAGGCCGGGGCCGACGTGATCGCCGCAGCCGGTGGAGACGGCACGGTCCGTGCGGTCGCCGAGGTCGTGCACGGTTCCGACGCGGCCCTCGCACTGCTGCCGAGCGGCACCGGGAACCTGCTCGCCCGCAACATCCCGGCGCCGATCGACGACCTGGGCGCGAGCGCACACACCATCTTCCACGGCGAGGACCGCGCGATCGACTTCGGCACGGTCGGGGTCGAGCGTCAGGACGGCTCGCGCGAGGAGTTCGGCTTCCTCGTGATGGCCGGACTCGGGCTCGACGCCCGGATGCTCGCGAACACGAACGACGACCTCAAGAAGAAGGTCGGCTGGCTGGCGTACGTCGACTCCCTGGTGCGGTCGCTGCGCGACGCCGACGCCTTCGAGTTCCGGTACCGCCTGGACGGCCAGGGCACCCGCTCGGTCCGGGCACACTCGCTCATCGTCGGCAACTGCGGGATGCTGCAGGCCGGCGCGACCCTGCTGCCGGACGCCGAGATCGACGACGGCTTCTTCGACGTCGTCGTGATGCGGCCGCACGGGTTCTTCGGCTGGGTCCGGATCGGTGCCCGGGTGTTCTGGGAGAACGCGATCCTGCGCCGCTTCCGCCGTTCGGCACTGGGCAAGACCGACATCGGACAGCGCATCGTGACGAAGACCCGGGATGAGCGTCCGCTGCGCTACCTGCGTGGCGAGGAGTTCACCGTGCGGCTGGAGCGCCCCGACGAGTTCGAGATCGACGGCGACCCGGTGGGCGAGGTCGTGGCGTTCCGCGCGAAGATCGACGCCGGCGGCTTGACCGTCCGGGTGGCCGGTCCGGAGGACCAGACGCGAGCGACCCGCCGGCGCTGACGGCGTGCCGGCCGTCGTGCCCTGCGGCGGTGGCGGACGGGAGGCTCAGCCCGCGTCCGGCTCGCCGCGAACGATCGCGCGCAGCCAGTCACGGGCCTCGACGAACGCCTGGTCGGAGTACCGGGGCGAGACCTCGGAGCGCGCGCCGTCCGCGCGCGGGTACGACCCGAGGAACGTGACGCGCGGGCTGAAGCGCCGCAGGCCCAACAGCGCGTCCGCGACCCGTTCGTCGCGCACGTGTCCGTCGAGGTCGATGACGAACCGGTACCGCCCGAGTTCGTCACCGATCGGCCGCGAGGACAGCAGCCCCATGTTGATGCCCCGGGTGGCGAACTGCTCGAGCATGTCGACCAGGGCGCCGGGGTGCTCGTTCGGCAGTTCGACGACGACGCTCGTCTTGTCCGAGCCGGTGCGTTCCGGCAGCGCGAGCGTCTTCGACACGAGCACGAACCGGGTGACGGCGCTGGCGTTCTCGCCGATGGAGTCCGCGAGCACCGCCAGGTCGTAGTGGTCGGTGATGCCGGGCGGGGCGACGGCGGCGTCCGCGACCGAGTGCTCCTCGAGCAGTTCGGCCGCTGCCGCGACGTTCGACGAGGCCGGGATGTGCCCGTGTCCGCGGACGTTGGCCTCGAGCCAGCGGTGCGTCTGCGCGTACGCGACGGGATGGGCGTTCACCGTGCGGACGTCGGCGAGCGCGGTGCCGTGCCGGGCCACGAGGACGAAGTCGACGGGCACCAGGTACTCCCCCACGATCCGCACGCCGGGGATCCGCGCGAGGGCGTCCTGGGTCGCACTGACCCCGCCGTCGACGCTGTTCTCGATGGCGATGACGGCGCCGACGGAACGGCCGGTGACGACGTCGTCCAGCGCCTCGCCGACGTTGTTGACGCTGCGCCAGGGCTTGCCGGCGGCGGCCTCGACGAGCTTGAGCGCCGCTTCGGTGAAGGTGCCGGCCGGTCCGAGGTAGCTGTAGGTCTCGGAGGGGCGGTCGGCGGCATGGCTCATACCGGCGAGCCTAGCGGCGGTCAGAAGGTGAGCTGCATGGTGTCGGAGTCGCCGTTCCGGCCGACGGTGCGGAAGCCCACCCGCTCGTAGAGGATGCGGGCACCGGTGTTGCCGTCCTCGACGCTCAGGCTGATGCCCGGCCACCCCGCGCTCCGTCCGGCGGCGACGATCCGGGCGAGGAGTGCGGACCCGACACCACGACCGCGGGCGCGGGCGTCGACGGCCAGGGTGAGCTCCGGGACGTCCCCGGCGACGAAGCCGTAGCCGGGGTCGCTCGCGGGCAGGTGCACGGCCCAGACGACGCCGAGCGGCCCGTCGCCGTCGGACGCCACGACGCCCAGGTCAGCAGACCGGTCGTCGGTCCGGTCGTCCGTCCGGTCGTCGCTGCTCCGCTCCGGGTCGAAGGCGGCGGAGTAGTGGGCGAACTCGGGCCGGTCGAGGTCGGCGTCGGTGAAGCGCTCGGCCGCCCAGTTCATCGCGTCGAGGCTCGCCCGGCGCAGCAGGGGCAGGTCGTCGCGGGTCGCCGGCCGGTAGGCGATGCCGTCCACGACGTCCGGGAAGGAGTCGTCGGCCGTGCCGGTCAACCGGGCCTCGCAGATGGACGGGTCGTCCGGCGGGATGTTGGCCACCGCGGCGAACCGCCCGTCGGGGTCGACGCGGCTGAGGAGCACGCGGGAGATGTCGTCGAGTTCGGCGACCTGCTCGTCGGACAGCGCGTCGATGACCAGACGGCGGGCGGTGCGCACGTGGCCGGGAGCGGCGGCCACGATGTGCTCGAAGCCGGCGTCGGTGAGCCGGACGTCCGTCGCCCGGCGGTCCTCCGTGGACGGGCAGCGTGCGACCAGCCCGCGCTTCTCCAGCCGGGACACGACGTGCGACAAGCGGGGCAGCGACGCGTTGGTGGCGGAGGCGAGCACGGACATCCGGAGCGTGCGGCAGTCGGTCTCGGAGAGCATCGCGATGACCATGTAGTCGAACAGGGTCAGGTCGGCGTCTCGCTGCAGCTGGTGGTCGAGCGCCGCCGGCAGCAGCTCCATGACGGCGACGAACCCCATCCACGCCCGCAACTGCTCGCGGGAGAGCCAGGGGGTGTCGTCGGTCATGCCCTCATCCTAGGGAGAGGTTGTCGCTGCAACCGCAGGTCGGGCGGACCGACGCCGAGCCGTGACCACTCCGACCACCAGGGCGACCACCACGACGGCGACCAGCGCGCCCTCGACCACGAGCAGCCGGGTCGTGTAGTCGAAGGGCAACACGGTGTCGTTCTTCGTGCCGTGGGCCTTCGCCGCGATCTCCGGCAGGACCACCAGGGCCAGGACGCTGCCCAGGACGACGGCGGCCTGCACGACGACGAGCACCCACGTGCGCAGCGAGCGGCCGGCCCGGCGGAGTCCCATGCCGACCGCCAGGACGAACGGCGACAGGATCGCGTCGTGCAGCACGACGGCGGCGATCAGCCAGGTCGCGAGCCCGCCGATGCGGTTCGGCCGGACGGAGGTCACGAGGACCCAGGCCCCGAACGCCAGGACGAGCACGCCCAGGACGACGAGCACGATCCGGGCCGTGCGGACCCGGCTGTCGACGACTGCGGCGCTCATGCGATGACCTCGATCCGTTCGATCCACTTCGTCTGCAGCACACCCGGGCGGCCGGGCGCGATGATCCGGGCGGGGAACCCGTGTTCCAGGTCGAGCTTCTCGCCGTTGAGCTCGAGGGCGATGAGGGTCGTCGGGTCGGCCGCGTACTCCGGTCCCATCTCCATGACCCGGTAGCCGCCGTGCCGCTCCAGGCTCGTCACCCGGACGTGCACGTGCGGGTCCGCCTGCACCGCGGCGAGGAGGTCGCGCATCCGGACTCCCTTCCACGTCGCCATCTGGCTCCAGCCCTCGACGCAGGAGATCGGCAGGCGCGCCTCGGTCTGGCCGAGGGCGGTGAGCTCGGCACGTGAGAACGTGCGGCTGACCGAGGGCCCGGCGACGGTGAGCGCCCAGTCGGCGGCCGTCGCGGTGGCCAGGACGCCCGCCGCACGGGCCGTCCGGTTCACCGGGAGCCCGCTCTGGCCGAGGTGCCGCTTGCGAGGAGCGAAGACGTTGAGGGGCTCTCCGACGACCGAGGACTGCCCGACCGTCAGGGCGACGACGCCCGCGGTGGCCGCGGTCACGCCGGCGATGAACCCGCGACGCGCGACGCGCTGCCGACGCCCGTCGTCGCTCGCCGCGGCGTCGGCGGGATCGGGGGCCGGCCGGGGTGCAGCGGCCTCGACGGTCACGTCCGGACGGGAGGCCCGGGGCACGTCCGCCCCGTCGATCCAGCGGTGGAGGCGACCCACGAACCCGCGGGACGACGAGGCTGCGCCGGGACGGGCCTCCAGGCCGGCGGGGTCGTCCGGGTCGTACCGGCTGCCCGGGTCGGGGAGTTCGCTGCCCACCGTGGCGTCGGCGACGAAGCGGCCCTGCGCGTCGAAGGAGTCGCGCTTCCGCCAGTAGCGCGTGATCACCTGCAGCTTCGTGCCGATGTGGATGAGCAGCGACCCGATGAGGACGTAGGCCAGGGCGTTGTGCACCTGCCGGAACGGGAACGGCCACGGGTACCACTGGAAGGTGTTGAGCAGGCCGGTGGCGACCTGGACGAGCGCCGACGCGACGAACACCGCGATCGACGCACGCTCGAGCAGGTGCAGGACGCTCCGGACCGGCGGGGTCTGGACGAGCGCCGGCATGACGACGTTGAGCTTGGCGAGGAGCAGCGGGATGATCGCGATCCCCGCGGTGATGTGCAGGCCCTGCGTGAACTGGTACAGCTGCACGGGCCGGGTCGGGAAGCGCATCCACCCCAGCGGCTCCTGCAGCAGGTGGCTGTAGACGCCGGTGAGGAAGCAGACCACGAACGCGATGCCGAGCAGACGACCCGTGACGACGGCGCTGCGTGCGGTGCGGTTCGGTGACGCCATGGCATCGCGGGCGTGGAGCATGAGGCGCTGCACCCCCGCTAGCCTCGTCGGACCATGAGCGAACGACTCCGTCCGGCCCGTCTCGATCACCGGGCGTTCGCCCCGCGCGCGCTCGTCCCGACCGTGCTGGCCGTCGTCGGCGTGCTGGTGCTCGGCATCGTCATCGCGGTGGGTGTCACGCATCTGGGGTTCCTCCGGGAGGGTCATCGCTCTCCATTCGTTGCGTGGACCCTCATCGCTTGGACGGTCTTCGCAGGCGCCGTGCTGGCGCTCAGGTTCGTGCCCCCGCACCTGGTGACGCGGATCGTCCTCGGTGGTGCGGTGGTCGTCGGGATCGCGGCCCTGATCGGACCGCCGAACACCAGCACCGACTCCGCACGTTACGCCTGGGACGGGATCGTGCAGCACGCGGGTATCTCCCCGTACCGGCACACGCCGCAGTCGGACGTGCTGCAGCACCTCCGCCCGGACTGGTTGTTCCCGGACAAGGTGAACGGCACGTGCGATGACGTCAAGCCCCGGTTCCGCGGTCTCGGCGACGGACGACTCGGGCATTGCACGGCGATCAACCGGCCGGACGTCCCCACGATCTACCCGCCGATGGCCGAGCTGTGGTTCGCGCTCGTCCGCGCGTTCGTGCCCGCCACCGCGCAGTACCTGCCGTTCCAGTTCGCCGGGCTCGTCGTCTCGCTCGGCGTCACCGTCGGCCTGCTCGTCGTCCTCCGCCGAATCGGCCGCCCGACCTGGTGGGCCGCACTCTGGGCCTGGTCGCCGCTCGTCGCCGCCGAGGCCGTCACCAACTCGCACGTCGACGTCGTCGGCGCGGCTCTGGCCACCGCCGGCGCCGTGCTGGTGGCGTTCGGTCGACCGATCTGGGGCGGCATCGCCCTCGGCGCCGCGACCGCGACCAAGCTCATCCCGGCGATCGTCTACCCGGCGCTGCTCGGTCGGTGGCGCAGCTGGTGGGCGATCCCGGTCGGCGTCGCCGTGTTCGGGCTCCTCTACGTGCCGTACGTGCTGACGACCGGCCCGAAGGTGCTCGGCTACCTCCCTGGCTACCTGTCGGAGGAGGGCTACGAGGACGGCTCCCGGTTCGCCCTGGTCGCGAAGGTCCTGCCCGGGGACGCCGCGACGATCGGCGTCGGACTGGTCGTGCTCGTCGCCGCGGTGCTCGCCTGGCGGCTGTCCGACCCGGCGAACCCCTGGTCCGGTCAGGTCTTCATGATCGGCGTGACCTTCCTCGCCGTGACGCCGCGCTACCCCTGGTACGCGCTGCTGCTCATCCCCTTCGTGGTGCTGTCCGGCCGGTGGGAGTGGCTGTCCATGACGCTCGCGATCGCCCTGCGCGGCGTGTGGCCCTCGGTCGTCGCCTACCGGTGGTGGCTGCTCGCGGCGATCGCCGTCGTGCTCGTCGTCACCCTGGTCCGGACCCGCCGCGAGGACTGGCGGCGCTGGCGCGACCGGCTGCTCGGCCGGGAACGGGCGCTGTACGACGGGGTCCACCCGGATCGGAGCGAGCGCACCGTATCCTGAGGCGATGCCGGCCCAGATGCTGCCCTCGACGGGCCAGATGCCGCCCTCGACAGGGCAGGCCTCCTCGTCGGCCGGGCAGCTCCTCCCCTCGTCGGACCTGATGCGTCGGGTCCACCCCGAGGCCCCGGCGCCCGGCCCCCTGGACCGCACCGACCTGCCGCCACGCCCCGCCGGCGACCCCGGGCTGGTCGACCGGTTCGGCCGCTCCGCCGTCGACCTCCGGGTCTCCCTGACAGAGCGCTGCAACCTCCGCTGCACCTACTGCATGCCGGCCGAGGGCCTGCCCTTCGCACCCGACGCCGCGCTGATGTCAGCGGACGAGATCGCCCGCCTGGTGGGCCTCGGCGCGGAGCAGCTCGGCATCCGCAAGGTCCGCTTCACCGGCGGCGAGCCGCTGCTCCGCAAGGACCTGGTCGACGTGATCGCCCGGAGCGCGGCAGCCCACCCCGACCTCGAACTGTCACTGACGACGAACGCGATCGGGCTCGCCGGTCGCGCCGCCGCCCTCCGCGCCGCGGGGCTGCACCGGCTCAACGTCTCGCTCGACACCGTCGACCCGGACGTCTTCGCCGAGGTGACCCGCCGCCCGTTCCTCGACCGGGTCCTCGAGGGCATCGCAGCGGCCGCGGACGCCGGCCTCGGCGTCAAGGTCAACGCGGTCCTGATGCGCGGGGTCAACGACCACCTGGCGTCCGAACTGCTGGCCTGGTGCCTGGAGCGTGGCCACGAGCTACGATTCATCGAGCAGATGCCCCTCGACCCGGGGCACGCCTGGGATGCGTCGACGATGATCACCGCTGTCCAGATCCGCGAGATCCTCGGCGCCGAGTACGAGCTGACCCCCGACGAGGCCCCGCGGAACGGCGCCCCCGCCGAGCGCTACCGCGTCCGCTCCCGGGCGACCGGTGCGGACCTCGGCACGGTCGGTGTCATCGCGAGCATCACCGAGTCGTTCTGCGCCGACTGCACGCGCACGCGCCTGACCGCCGACGGCCACGTCCGCAGCTGCCTGTTCTCGGACGACGAGGTCGACCTGCTCGGCCCCCTGCGTGCCGGTGCCGACGACGCGGTGGTCCTCGACCGGTGGCGCCGGGCGATGTGGGCGAAGCCCCGGGACCACGGTGACGACAGCGACGGCTTCGTGCACCCCACCCGAGGCATGAGCGCGATCGGCGGATGACGGACATGACCACGCTGCGCTTCTTCGCCGCCGCCCGTGCCGCGGTCGGTCTCGACGAGACGACCGTCTCGGCCGACTCGCTCGACGACGCCCTCCGGCAGGTGGACGCGGCGGACGCGGCCCGCTGGACCGCCCTGCAGGAGCGCTGCTCCTACCTGGTCGACGGCGTGACCACCCGCGACCGGTCGACCTCGCTCCTCGGCGTCGGCATCGTCGACGTCATGCCCCCCTTCGCCGGCGGCTAGGTCCGGGCCGGGCCCGTCATCGCTCCCACACGGTGAGTTCGGCCGGTGGCACGCGCACCCGGACCCGCAGGCCAGGGGTCAGCCCGAGCGCCGCGACCGCGGCGAGCGTCAGGTCCGCCGTGAGTTCCCCGGCCCGTACCCGGACGAGCCCGTCACGGGGCTCCAGTCCGGTCACGGTCCGCAGCAGCCCGGTCCCGTCCTGGTCGGCGCGGATCACGAGGGCGGCGGTCGGGTGGTGCGCGGCCGACACGGCACGGCCGGGAGGCACGCCGTGCGTCCCCGACGCCAGCTCGCCCCCGCCGTCGGGTGCGGCCCCGGTCGCGGTCCCGTCCGTCGTCGTGGGATGGTCCAGCACGAGTCCGTCCGACGTCGCCGTGCCGTGCAGGACGACGAGGCCGGAGAACGTCGCCGCGAAGGCACTGCGCGGTCGGGCGAGGACATCGGTGGGACGCCCCTCCTCCACCACGCGGCCGTCCTCGAGCACGACGACCCGATCGGCGAGGGCCATCACCTCGACGGGGTCGTGCGTGACGAGCAGGCTCGGTCGGCCGGCGACGGCGGAGCGGAGGGCTGCCCGGACCTCCTGCCGGGCGCCGACGTCGAGCGCCGAGGTCGGTTCGTCGAGCAGGACGACCGCCGGGTCCGCCGCCAGGGCACGGGCGATCGCGACGCGCTGGGCCTGACCGCCCGAGAGCGTCCCGGGGGCGCGGTCTGCCAGGTCGGCCACCCCGACGGCGGCCAGGGCCTGGCGGGCCGTCAGGCGGGCCTCCCGACCGGAGCGGCCGGCGGCACGCGGACCGAAGGCCACGTTCGCCAGGACGCTGCGGTGCGGGAACAGGTCCGGTCGCTGGGCGACCAGGCCGACGCGGCGGCGGTGCGCGGGGACGCTGCGGCCCGGGCCGGCGAGCAGTCGACCGGCGGAACGCACCTCGCCGGCGTCGAGGGCGAGCAGACCGGCGACGGCGTCGACGACGGTGGACTTGCCGGCGCCGTTCGGGCCGATCAGGGCCACGCACTCGGCCGGGCCGACGGTCAGGGCGACGTCGACGTCGCGGTCGTGACGGACGACGTGGGCGACGAGTCCGGCCGCCTCGGTGTGTGCGGCGGTCACAGCGCGGCTCCGCGGGTCCGGACCGAGGCCAGGCCGATCACGAGCACCGCGACGACGACGAGCACCAGCGCGAGTGCGACCGCCGTGTCCGGGTCGATCTCACGCTGCAGGTACACCTCGAGCGGGAGGGTCCGGGTCACGCCCTGCAGGCTGCCCGCGAACGTCAGGGTCGCGCCGAACTCACCGAGGGCGCGGGCGAAGCAGAGGACCAGGCCGGCCGTGATGCCCGGCAGCACCCGAGGGGTCGTGACCGTGAGGAAGGTGCGGGTCGGTCCGGCGCCGAGGGTGGCGGCGACCCGCTCGTACCGGTCCCCCTCGACGCGGAGCGCCCCCTCGATCGAGGAGACCAGGAACGGCATCGCGACGAACGTCTGCGCGATCACGACCGCCGCCGTGGTGAACGCGATCCGCAGCCCGTGCTCGTCGAGGAACGCCCCGACGACGCCGAGCCGGCCGAACGCCGCGAGCAGCGCCAGGCCGCCGACCACCGGCGGCAGGACCAGCGGCAGGAGGACCACCGCGCGCGCCACCCCGGTCCACCGGGAGCGTGACCGGGCGAACAGCACCGCCAGCGGGTAGCCGAGGACGAAGGCGATGCCGGTCGCCGCGGTCGCCGTGCCGAGGCTCAGGCCGAGCGCGCTCAGCGACGCGGGCGAGGTCACCAGCGCGACGAAGGAGCCCCACTGCACGCGCCCGACCATCGCGAGCACCGGGACGACGACGAACAGGCCGCCGAGCACCGCGGGGACGGGCAGCCACCACGGCACCGGACCGCGGACCGTCGGCCGACCGCGTCGTGTGCCGGAGCCGCGTCGTGCGCTGCGGCCGCGTCGGGTGGTGACTCGCTCTGCCGGGGGCACGGGGGTCAGGGCTTCCCGAAGCCGGCGTCGCGCAGGGTCCGCTGTCCCGCCGAGGACAGGACGTACGACGTGAACGACCGGGCGAGGACGGGGTTCGCCGCGTCGCGCAGGACGCTGATCGGGTAGGTGTTGACAGCCTCGTCCGCGGCCGCGACCGGTACCCCGGTGACGTCGCGGCCCGCACCCTGCACGTCCGTGCGGTAGACGATGCCGGCGTCGGCCTGGCCCGAGCGCACCTTGCCGAGGACGTCGGTGACGGACTGCTCCTCGCTGACCGGGTGCAGGTCGACGCCGCTCGAGCGTTCGACCGCGAGCGTCGCGGCCCCGCAGGGCACCGGGGCGGCGCAGGTCACGAGCTGCACGCCGGGGTCGTCGAGGTCCGCCAGGCCCCGGATGTGGTACGGGTTGCCGGGGGCGACGGCGATCTCGAGGGTGTTCGTCGCGAAGTCCCACGGCGAACCACTGGCCAGGCGCTGCTTCCCGAGCTCCGCCGTGGTGGCCTGGTCGGCCGATGCGAAGACGTCCGCGGGGGCACCGTTCCGGATCTGGGAGACCAGGTCGCTCGACCCGGCGAACGAGGACGTCACGGTGGTGCCCGGGTGCGCCTGCTCGAAGTCGTGTCCGAGGGTCGTGAAGGTGCGCTGCAGCGACGCCGCGGCGAAGACCGTGATCGAGCCGGACGGGGCGGCGCCCGACGTCGCGCTCGTGCCGGGTCCGCCGCTCGCCGGAGTGCTCGCGCAGCCGCCGAGTGTCAGGGCCAGCAGCGCTCCTGCGGCCAGGACGGCCGTCGACCGCACGGGCTGTCGCATGATGCCTCCTGGAGCGGCGTTCGGGTCCGCAGGTGCGGTCGTTCGCTGCGATCCTACCCGCAGGAGCGGTTCACGAGGATGCGAGGGGCAACCCCTCGCGGCGCCACGCATCGACACCGCCGTCGAGGACGGTGACGGGCCTCCCGATCGTCCGCGCCCACGCGTCGGCCCGCGGCCCGCGTGCGCAGGTGACGACGACGTCACCGTCCGGCAGTGCGGCGTCGGCGTGCACGGACCCCGCGATGACGCCGGTGGCCCACTCCGCCGGGGTGCGGACGTCGACCAGGGTCAGGCTGTCGGTCGGGTCGGCCAGGCGGGCGGCGAGGGCCGCGGGCGCGATGCGCGGCGCAGCACCGCTCGTGCCGCCAGCGCCGTCCGCTCCGGTCGCTCCGGCCGCTCCGGCCGCTCCGGCCGGGAGGCCCGTGGGACGTCGCGACGCCGGCCCACGTCGGATCGGGCTCTCGGTCCACCGCCACCGTCGCGCGTCCACGGTGAGGAGCCGGCCGAGCAGCGGTTCGCCGAGCCCGGCGACGAGGGCCGTCACCTGCGCGGCCATCACCGACCCGACCGCTCCGCAGAGCGCCGGCAGCACGCCGTCGATCGCACACGAGCCCTCGTCGGGCAGGATCTCCGGGTGCAGGTCGTGGAAGTCGACACCGTCGTCCCCGGCATCGCGGAAGACCGAGACCTGGCCGTCGTACGAGAGCACGGTGCCCCAGACGAACGGGATGCCGAGCGGGGCGCACGCGTCCGAGATCGCCCGCGTCACGTCCACGGCGTCGGCCGCGTCGACCACGACGTCGTGCCCGGCGACGTGTTCCGGCCGGAAGCGTCCGACGACCGCGACGACGTCGAGCTCGGGGTCGACCGCGCGCGCACGGGCAGCGGCGACCTCGGCCTTCGCCACACCGACGTCCGCGGTCGTGAAGAGCGTCTGTCGGGCCAGGTTCGATCCGTCCACGACGTCGTCGTCGACGATCGTCAGGCGACCGAGCCCGCTGCCGGCCAGGTAGGAGACGACGGGCGCGCCGAGCCCGCCCGCCCCGACGACCAGCACCCGCGCACGACCGAGGCGTTCGAGGACGTCGGGGCCGGACCCGGCGAGCGCGGCCGTCCGCGAACCCAGTCGTCGTCGCGCGGTGCTGACGGGCGTGCTCACGGCGCCTCCTCCGGGCTGGGTGTCTCGACCGTCACCATCGTCGCCTTGACCGAGGCCACGGCGACCGAACCGATCTCGAGCCCGAGGTCGTGGACCGCCTCCGAGCTCATCAGGGAGACGACACGGTGCGGGCCGCACTGCAGCTCGACCTGGGCCATCACGGTGTCCACGACGAGCCCCGTCACGATGCCGACGAAGCGGTTGCGCGCCGAGCTGCGAACGCCCGAGGGGTCGGCGAGCTGGTCGCCGCGCGTCCGGGCGTACTCGGCGAGCTCCCGCCCGTCGACGACCGCCCGTCCGACGGCGTCGGTCGCGCGGGTGAAGGTGCTGCCCTCGACGAGACGGCGCACGGTGTCGTCACTGACCCCGAGGTACGTCGCTGCGTCACGGATCCGGAGCTGCGTCATGACGACGACCTTAACTGTGGATCGCCGACCCTCGGCTTGTGGACACTCACCGCCTCGGAGGGGTCGATGTCGGGTTCCCGTCCAGCGGCGCTCGGTACCGTCTCCGGCGTGAGTTCCCCCCGTACCGGCAGCATCGGCGTCCCGCACGCGGTCCGCCACGTGCCGGTCCGTGCCGGGCTCCGCGGTGCCGTCTCGGCCGCCAAGACCGCCGCGGTCCGCACCCCGGAACTCACCGTCGGGGCCCTCGGCGTCGTCGTCGCCGCGGCCTTCTCGTGGGTGCCGTCGCTCTGGTACGACGAAGCCGCGACCGTCACCAGCGCGCAGCGTTCCTGGCCGCAGCTGTGGGCCGAGCTGCACACGGTCGACGCCGTGCACGGTCTGTACTACGCGGTCGTCCACGCCTGGTTCTGGCTGGTCGGCTACACCCCCTTCACGCTGCGTCTGCCGAGCGCGCTCGCGATCGGCGTCGCCGCCGCCCTCGTGGTCGCCCTCGGCCGCCGGATCGGTGGCAAGCGGCTCGGCATCACGGCCGGCATCGTGTTCCTGCTGCTGCCCCGCGTGCAGTGGGCCGGCACCGAGGGTCGGCCCTACGCCACGATCACGACCCTCTCGGTCTGCCTGACACTGGTCGGCCTGACCGCGCTCGGCCGCAGCCGCCACGGACGCGCGACCGGGTGGTGGGTCGCCTACGGCGTGCTCGCCGTCGTCGCCGTCGCGTTCAACGTGTACCTCTCGCTCGCGGTCGTCGCCCATGCCGTGGCACTCGCCTGGACCCTGCTCGCCGAACGGCACGACCTCCGACGGGCCACCGTCTCGCGGACCGGTCGGACGCCGGGTCCCCCGCTCGTCTCCCGTGGCGTGCTCGTCCGGTGGGCCGCCGCCGCGGGCCTGGCAGCCGTGGTCGTCGCGCCGTTCGTCGTCGTGGTGTCGTCACAGGCGAAGCAGGTCGGGTGGATCAAGGGCATCAGCGCCAGCACGTTCGGGCAGGTCTTCTCGACGGCCTGGTTCGGTGCCTCCGACCCGTACGCAGCGATGGCGTGGACGCTCATGGTCGTCGGCGTCGTCACCGCCCTGGTGCAGGTGCGCCAGCGGGTGCCATCGGCACGGGCCGTCGTCCGGGCCCAGGCCGTCCGCGTGGCACTCCCCCTGGTCGTCGTCCCGACCACGGTCCTCCTCCTCGCGACCGCGCTGGGTGAGCGGCTCTACTCGCCCAAGTACGCCTCCCTGAGCCTGCCGTTCGTGGCGGTGCTCATCGCGCTCGCGTTGACGATGATCCGACCGAAGGCGCTGCTCTCAGTGGCCGTCGCGGCGCTCGTCGTCCTGTCGGTCCCCACCGCCGTGACCGTGAAAGGGCCAGAGGCCAAGGCGGAATCGACCTGGGCGCAGGCGGCCTCGATCATCAGCGCTGAGCGGGCGGCGCGTCCGAGCGCCAACGAGGGCGTCGTCTTCGGCAGCGTCTACCGGCACCCGACCGCGACGGCGGAGATCATCAAGGTCTCGTACCCGGAGGCGTTCGCCGGCCTCACCGACCTGGCCGTCGGCACGAAGGGGGCCGACCAGGGCGTGCTCTGGAACCGGAACGCCGGCCTCGCCTCGACCGTCCCCGCGCGCCTCGGTGACATCGACACCGTCTGGTACGTCGGCGGCACCTCACGCACGATCCGGCCCGAACTGAAGGCCGTGCTCGCGGAGCGTGGGTTCCGTCCCGCGCACAACTGGCAGACGGGCAAGGTCATCATGACGGAGTTCGTCCGCTCCTGACGCGTGCCGGCCGCCGTCAGTGCAGGACGCGGGCGCCGTGCACCGGGCCGTTCGCCCGCAGTGCCACGAACCCGGACGCGCTCAGCGCCACCTGTACCTCGAGCGCCGCGTCGCGGTCCGGCACGAGGAACGCCACCGTCGGCCCGCTGCCCGACACCAGGCCGGCGAGGGCACCGGAGCGCTCCCCCAACTCCAGCGTCTCCGCCAGGGCCGGCTGCAGGCGCATCGCGGGGGCCTGCAGGTCGTTGTGCAGGTTCTCGGCGAGCAGTTCGGCGTCGCCGGCACGGAGCGCCTGCAGGACCTGCGCCTCGACGACGGGGGTGCGGGGCGCCGGCGAGATGTCGGCGCGGTAGCGCTCCCGGTGCTCGTCGAGCGCGCGGTACACGGACGGGGTCGACAGGCCGGTCTCGCTGAGCGCCAGGACCCAGTGGAACTCGCCCTTCGCCAGTGCCGGGCTGAGCTCGTCGCCACGACCGGTCCCGACGGCGGTGCCGCCGGCGAAGGCGAACGGCACGTCGGCACCGAGCTCGGCCGCCAGACGCAGCAGTTCGTCCCGCCCGAGGCCGGTTCCCCACAGGGTGTCGACGGCCAGGAGGGTCGCGGCGGCGTCCGCCGAGCCACCGCCCATGCCGCCGGCGACCGGGACCTGCTTGTCGATGGTCAGGTGCACGCCGCCGCGGTGGCCCGCCGTGCGGGCGACCAGACGGGCGGCGCGGATCGCCAGGTTCGTGTCGTCCGTCGGCACCGACGACGTGTCGATCGGACCGGTGAACCGGACCGAGAAGTCGTCGGCGCGCTCGGCCGTGACGTCCTCGTACAGGGACACCGCCTGGTACGCGGTGGCGATGTCGTGGTACCCGTCGTCCTGCAGCGCGCCGACGGACAGGTGGACGTTGATCTTGCCCGGTGCGCGCGTCCGCACCCGATCCGGAGCGGGCGTCGACGTCATGCGACCAACCTATCCCCGTCCGGGTCGGGCTCCCGTCGCGTCGCCCGCCGCGGCGAACCCACGTCGCAGGTCCGCGATGACGTCGTCGACGTGTTCCAGGCCGATCGACAGACGGATGAGCCCCTCGCCGACGCCCGCTGCGGCACGCTCCGACGGGGTCATCTGCACGTGGGTGGTCGACGCCGGGTGCACGACCAGGGAACGGACGTCGCCGATGTTCGAGACGTGGTCGAAGAGCTCCAGCGCCGAGACGAAGCGCCGCCCGGCCTCCACACCGCCGGCCAGGTCGAACGCCAGGACGCTCGACGGCCCCTTCGGCACGTACCGCTGCTGCAGGTGGTGCCACGGGGAGCTCGGCAGTCCGGCGTAGTGCACGTGCTCGACCTGCTCGTGCGTGTCGAGCCAGGACGCCACCGTGGCCGCGTTCGAGACGTGTCGGTCCATCCGGAGCGAAAGGGTCTGGATGCCCTGCAGCACCAGGAACGCGTTGAACGGGGCGATCGCCGGGCCGAGGTCCGCCGACAGCTTCGACCGGGTGCGCTGGATGAACGCGCGCCGCCCGAACTTCTCGGCGAAGTTCGTGCCCGCGAACCCGGAGTGCTCGGTCGTCGCCAGCTGCGGGTACTTCTTCGGGTGTGCCGCCCAGTCGAACGAGCCGGCGTCGACGATGAGTCCTGCGATCGCACTGCCGTGCCCGGCGAGGTACTTCGTCGCGGAGTGCACCACGATGTCCGCGCCGTGCTCGATCGGCCGGACGAGGTACGGGGTCGCGATCGTGTTGTCGACGATGAGCGGGACCCCGGCGTCGTGGGCGACCCCGGCCACCCCGGCGAAATCCAGGACGTCGCCGCGCGGGTTCGGGATCGACTCGCCGAAGAAGGCCCGCGTCTCGGGGCGGACGGCGGCGGCCCACTCGTCCAGGTCCGTGGGGTCCTGCACGAAGGTGAACGCGATGCCCAGGTCCTTGAGCGTGGACGCGAAGAGCGTGTAGGTCGCGCCGTACAGCGACGCGCTCGAGACGATGTGGTCCCCGGCCCGCGCGAGGCCGAGCACCGCCAACGACGTGGCCGCCTGCCCGGACGCGAGCGCCAGGGCGGCGACACCGCCCTCGAGGTCGGCGATCCGACGCTCCAGCGCCGCAGCCGACGGGTTGTTCACCCGGGAGTACGTGTGCCCGGGCGCGTTCAGCAGGAACCGGTCGGCCGCGTCCTCGCCGGACGGGTACACGAAGGCCGCGGTCTGCGCGATCGGCGGCACGTTCCCGCCGAAACCGGGATCGGACTTGAAGCCCGCCCGGATCTGCCGGGTCTCGAACGCCCAGTCGTCCTCGACGGCCATCAGGACACGGTCTCGGCAGGCACCGCGGCGCGGACGAGCGGGATGACCTGCTCGCCGAAGCGCTCCATCTCCTCGAGCTGCGGCGAGAACTGCAGCAGCAGCGTGTCGACGCCCGCGTCCTCGTACTCGCGGATCCGCGCGGCGACCTGCTCCGGCGTGCCGACGAACTGCGGCCGGAGCCCCCGGTTCGACACCGAGTAGTCCTCGAGCGAGGGGACGTGCTCGAGTTGCGACTTCGAGATGAAGTCCTGGTACGACTCGTACGCCTTGCCGTGCTGGACATCGGTGATGCGCGCGAGCTCGGCCTGGGCCTCTTCCTCGGTCTCCCGCACGATCGCGTACGCGGCCATCCCGAACGCCTCGAACGGCGGCAGGCCGGCGTCCTCGCGGCGACGACGCATCTCGGCGATCTTGTTCCGGAGCTCCTCGACGGTGCCGCCGTGGGTCACGTAGGCGTCCGCGTAGTGCGTGATGCTCGCCTTGCCGGCCTCACTCTCGCCGCCGGCGTAGATGCGCGGGGTGACGCGCGGTTTCGGCTCCAGGTGCGCGTTCTCGACGTCGTAGTACTCGCCGTGGAAGGAGTACGGCGTCTCCCGCCACATCCCCTTCATGACCTCGACGAACTCCGCGGTGCGCTTGTACCGGTCGTCGTGCTCGGAGAAGATGCCGCCGTACTGACGGGCCTCTTCCGCCCACCAGGCGCTCACCACGTTGAAGGTGAAGCGGCCGCCGGAGATGTCGTCGATCGTGGCCGCCTGCTTCGCCGTCACCGCGGGCAGGTGGTACCCGGGACGCATCGCCGCCATGATCTCCAGGCGTTCGGTGGTTGCCGCGATCGCCGCCGCCAGTGCCCACGCCTCGAGGCTCGGCGCCGCGACGCCCTTGATGTCGTTGAGGTTCAGCTCCGGCACGAGGGTCAGGTCGAACCCGATCCGCTCGGCGCGCTGCGCCAGGAGCTTCACGTAGTCGAACGTGACCGGCATCTGCTCGTCGTCGACGTTGCGCAGCCAGCCGCCGAAGAGCGGGGTCCAGTATCCGAATCGCACGGGGTGGGTTCCTTGGGTGGTGAGGAGGGACGGACGGGAGGCTCGCCCCGGGTGGTGGGGCGCGCCTCCCGTCCGGTGGGTGGTCGGGACGGTGCGGGCCGCGTGGTCAGGCGTGCGTCGGTGCGGCTGTCGCCGCGTACTCCGCGTCCAACAGGCCGCCGAGGAACCGGGCGATGGAGCGCGGGCCGGAGGCCGGCGCGACCGCCTCGACGGCGGGGTTGTAGTTCGTGTTCGTGTTGATGTCGTACACGACGGTGCGCCCGTCGGTGGTCTCCATGAACTCGACCCCCGCGATCTGGATCCGCTGGTCCGCGAGGAAGCCCCGCAGCTGCTGGACGAGCGGGTGCTCGGCGGTCACCTCGGAGCGGACGGAGAACGTGTCCGCCGTCACGGTGGCGCCGTCGGTGCCGGGGACCTCGCACACCGCGCCGGCGATGACCTGCGGCCCGTTCTCTCCGGACGGCACAGCGCACGCGTCCGCGGGGCAGAGCTCGAAGCTGCCGGCGCTCGTGTCGACGCGGACCGCGTAGACGAACTCGCCGCCGACGAACTCGGCGCGCGTGATGAACGGCTCACGCGCGGTCAGGTACTCCTGCAGCAGCGTGATGCCGTCGACCGGCGCCTCGAACTCGGGGCTGTCGACGTAGGCGTCGAACTCGGCGAGGGAGTCGAAGCGGCGAACGCCGAGGCCCTTGCCGCCCTGGTTGTGCTTCGTGATGAACGGGACGTCCTGGCCGCCCGTGAAGGTCGCCGCGGACTGCTTGAGCGTCGTCGTGCCGAAGACCGCCGTCGTGCGGGGCACGTCGAAGCCCGCGGCGCGGAGCAACCCGTGCTGCGAGACCTTCGACACCTCGAGCTCGAGGACGTGGCTGCCGCCGACCACCTGGCGTCCGGCACGCTCGAGCCATCCGAGCAGCGCCCGGGTGTACTCCTTGCTGTGCTCGTGCCCACGGGTGTGGCTGCTCGCCGACATGCGACTCCAGTAGACGCCCGGCTCCGGTTCGGCCCCGAGGTCGATCTGCCCCTCGGTCAGGAGGACCTCCTGCACCGGGACGCCCTCGGCCTCGAAGGCGGCGGCGAGCGGCGGGAACCACTCGGGGTTCTCGTGGATGACGTACACGCGCGGAGTGCTCACCGCTCCACCCTAGGCACGGTGTCCCCGCATCTGCCAGGCGTGTGACGCGGTGTTGCATGCGCACCACACTGCTGCCGCACGACGCAACGCCCCGCACTGGGCGGGGCGTTGGCTGGGCGCGGGAGGCCCGGAGGCATCCTGCATCGCCAGCATATCAGTTCATCGCGGCGCTGGTGAGGCGTCGAAGGTCTGCTGGCCGACGACCCCGAGGAGCTCGAGCTTCTGCGCGTCCTCGCTGCCTGCAGGAGCCGTGAAGAGCAGCAGCGCCTGCGCCTGGTCGTCCGTGTGCAGCACCTGGCAGTCGACGGTGATCCGCCCGAGCTCGGGCTGCACGATCGTCTTGTTGTCCGACCAGCGGGTCGCCACCTCGTGCAGTGCCCACAGCGCGGCGAACTCGGGGCTCCGCCGTTCGAGCTCCGCGATGAGCTCGGTCGCGCGACGGTCACCTGGTCCGGCGAGGCCGATGGCCGCACGGAGCGAGGCCACGACGACCCGCCCCAGACGTTCGTGCTGCTCCGGCGCGTACTTCGCCCGCTCGGTGCCGGTGACGAACCACCGCCAGGCCTGGTAGCGCTCGTTGCCGGCCAGCCCGACGGAAGTGCCGAGGAGCGCCGCCGCCAACGGGTTCTCGACGAGCGTCTCGCCCAGGTGGTTGACGACGATCGCGGGGGTGTCCGCCAACCGGTCGAGCACGCGGAGGATCGCGGGGTCGACGTGGTCGGCGCGGTGCATCCGGACCGGTGCGTTCTGCCCTGCCAGGTGGAACAGGTGGTCCCGTTCGTCGAGCGAGCAACGGAGGGCACGGGCGATCGCCGCGACCATCTGCTCGGACGGCTGCGGGCCACGCTGCTGCTCGAGCCGCGTGTAGTAGTCGACCGACATGCCGGCCTGGGCCGCGACCTCCTCACGACGGAGGCCCGGGGTCCGCCGTCGAGCGCCGGCCCCGATCCCGACGTCCTCCGGTCGGAGCATCTCCCGACGGCGGCGGAGGAAGTCGGCGAGGGCAGCACGGTCCATGCGCCCAGTCTGCTGCGTCGGCGCGCTCGGAGCCAGGGATCGCCGGTCCCCCGATGACCACGCTCTGGTTGCCTCGGCCGGGACGGCGCATCGTGGTGGTCATGGACATCACGAACAGCACCGTCTTCATCCCCGGCGCGACCTCGGGCATCGGCCTGGCACTCGCGCTCCGCCTGCAGCAGGCCGGTAGCACCGTCGTCATCGGCGGCCGTCGGCAGGCCCTCCTCGACTCCATCGCCACCGAACACGGCTTGGGCACCGTGCACATCGACGTCGCCGACGCGGAGTCGATCCGGCAGGCCGCCGAGACCGTCCTCGGGACCTACCCCGCACTCGACACCCTCGTGACGATGTCGGGGATCATGCGGAACGAGGACCTCCGTGACCCGGGACACATCTCCGACGCCGTCGAGACCATCGAGACCAACCTGGTCGGCACGATCCGGCTGATCGACGCCTTCCTGCCGCACCTGCTCGGCCGTCCCAGCGCCACGGTCATGACCGTGTCGTCCGGCCTGGCGTTCGTCCCGCTCACCGCGACGCCGACCTACAACGCCACGAAGGCCGGCGTGCACTCGTACACGCAGGCACTCCGACAGCAGCTCGTCGGTTCGTCGGTCCAGGTGCTCGAGCTCGCGCCGCCCGCGGTCGCGACCGACCTGATGGGCGGCCAGGACTTCGGCGGGATGCCGCTCGACGCGTTCATCGACGAGGTGGCGGGTCTCATCGAGTCCGGTGCCGCTCCCGAGATCCTCGTGCAGAACGTCCAGCCGCTGCGATGGGCGGAGCGCAACGGGAACCACCAGCAGATCCTCGAGATGATGGCTGGACGCGATCACTGACAGCCTGCTCCCGGCAAGCGCGCGCTCCGGTTCCGCTGCAGCGATCCGGACACGGTCGTTGCCGCCCTGGAGGCTCGGGGCGCGTCCGTCCGCTGACCGGCTGTCAGGCGGTCGTGTCGGCCGCGGCGCCCCCCGCTGCAGCGAGGACGGTCCGGCCGAGGCGCACGAAGTCGTCGACCCCGAGCTCTTCGCCACGCGCCGTCGGCGCGATGCCCGCGGCTTCGAGGACCTCGGACGCATGCGCACTGCCCCCCAGGACACCGGAGAGTGCCTGGCGGAGCATCTTCCGGCGCTGCTGGAACGCCGCGTCGACCAGGGTGAACACCCGAGAACGGAGCTGTTCGTCGCCCGGCGGCTCGTGTCGGTCGAACCCGACCAGGACGCTGTCGACGTTCGGCACCGGCCAGAAGACCTGCCGACTGACCTGCCCGGCGATGCGCCACGACCCGTACCAGGCGGCCTTGACGCTCGGGGATCCGTAGACCTTGCTGCCCGGGTCGGCGGCCAGGCGGTAGCCGACCTCGGCCTGCACCATCACCAGCGAGCGGACGAGGGACGGGAAGGTCGCGAGCAGGTGCAGCAGCACCGGTACGGACACGTTGTACGGCAGGTTCGCGACGAGGTGCGTCGGCAGGACGGGCAGGTCCTCGGCGGAGACCTGCATGGCGTCCTGGTGGACCACCGTCAGGCGGGCGTCGGGCTGCATCGCGGAGACGGTCGTCGGCAGGTGCGCTGCGAGCCGGGCGTCGATCTCGACGGCGGTGACCGGAGCACCGGTCTCGGTGAGGCCGAGCGTCAACGACCCGAGCCCCGGTCCGACCTCGAGCACCTTCGACTGCGGCGTGACACCGGCGATCGACACGATGCGCCGGACGGTGTTGGCGTCGTGCACGAAGTTCTGGCCGAGCTTCTTGGTGGGGGTGACGTCGAGCGTCGCCGCGAGTTCCCGGATCTCCGCCGGGCCGAGGAGCGCGCCCACGGCTACTGCACCACCGTGACGGGTTCGGCGTCCCACGCGCCGTAGACGAGTTCCGTGTTCGAGGTGATCTGCGCCGCGAGCATCGAGGCGTCGGTCCCCAGCGTCTCGGCCATCGACCGGAGCGTGTGCGGGATCAGGTACGGCGCGTTCGGCCGGCCGCGGAACGGCGTCGGGGTGAGGAACGGCGCGTCCGTCTCGATCATGATCAGGTGGCGCGGGGCGACGTGCAGTGCGTCCCGCAGGTTCTGCGCGTTCTTGAACGTCACGGTGCCGGCGAACGACATGTACCAGCCGCGCTCGGCGCACAGGCGCGCGAGCTCCGGGCCGCCCGAGAAGCAGTGGAAGACGGTGCGCTCGGGTGCGCCGACGCGCTCGAGGACCTCGACCACGGCGTCGTGGGCGTCACGGTCGTGGATGGTCAGCGCGAGGTCGTGGTCCTTCGCGATGCGGATGTGCTCTTCGAAGGAGCGGATCTGTGCCGCCCGGCCGTCGTCACCGGTGCGGAAGAAGTCGAGCCCGGTCTCCCCGATCGCCCGCACCCGGGGCAGGGCCGCGAGCTCGGCGATACCGGCGAGGTGCTCGTCGAGCAGCCCCTGCTCGTCGAGGACCGGGGCTTCGTTCGGGTGCAGGGCCACCGCGGCGAGGACCCGGGGCTCCCGTGCTGCGATCGATGCCGACCACCGTGAGGTGGCCAGGTCCGTGCCGACCTGCACGACACCGCGGACACCGACGCTCGACGCGCGGTCGAGGTGCTCCCGGTAGTCGAGCGGACCGTCGCCGCCGTCCCCGACACCGTCGGCGATCTCCATGTGGGTGTGGTTGTCGTACACCGGGACGGTGAGGGCCTGCGGCAGCGGCGGGTACGTCAGGTCCCGCTTCTGCCCGCCGCCGTCGCCGCCGCGGGCACGGACGTGCGCGTCGGTCACGCGGCGCCCTGCTCCGGCTGCTCGATGCGCGGGAAGAGCCCGGCGGCGAGCGGCGTCACCGTCTCGGACCCCTGCCACTCCCAGGCGCGGTCGATGCGCTGCTCAGCGATCGAGCCACCGGCGCCGATCGAGGCCCAGAGCTTCTCGGTCGCCTTCGGCATCACCGGGGACACGAGCACGGCCACGGTCCCGAGTCCCCGCAGTGCGGTGACGAGCACGGTCGCGAGGCGCTCACGCTGCGCGTCGTCCTTCGCGAGGGCCCAGGGCTCCTGCTCGGTGATGTAGCCGTTCAGGGCGTCCACGAGCTCCCAGACGGTGCTGATCGCGTCGTGCGGTGCGAACGCGGCGATCGCGGCGTCGGCCCGTTCGGTGACCTCCTGCGCGAGGGCGTCGATCGCTGCGTCGGACCCGGTCAGCTCGCCCCGCTCGGGGACGGCGCCGTCGAAGTAGCGGTTGAGCATCGCGACGATGCGGGAGGCCAGGTTCCCGAACCCGTTGGCGAGCTCCGCCTGGTACCGCGCCGAGATGTCCTCCCAGCTGAAGTTACCGTCCTGCCCGAAGGTGATCGCCCGGAGGAAGTAGTACCGGAAGGCGTCGGAGCCGAACGTGTCGGTGATCTCGCTCGGGGCGATGCCCGTCAGCTTCGACTTCGACATCTTCTCGCCGCCGACGAGCAGCCAGCCGTGGCCGAAGACACGCTCGGGGACCGGGAGCCCGGCCGCCATCAGCATCGCCGGCCAGATGACGGCGTGGAAGCGGGCGATGTCCTTGCCGACGATGTGCACGCTCGGCCAGAGGCGCTGGAAGGCTTCGTCGTCCTCGGTGCCGTACCCCAGTGCGGTGATGTAGTTCAGCAGCGCGTCGAACCAGACGTACAGGACGTGGTCGGAGTCCCACGGGATCTGGATGCCCCAGTCGAAGCTCGACCGCGAGATCGACAGGTCGCGCAACCCCTGCTTGACGAAGGAGACGATCTCGTTGCGGACGCTCTCCGGCTGGATGAACTGCGGGTTCGACTCGTAGAGGTCGAGCAGACGCTGCTCGAAGTCGGACATGCGGAAGAAGTAGTTGCGCTCGGCCAGGACCTCCACCGGGATGGAGTGGATCGCGCAGACCTGCTGACCCTCGTACGGGCCGGTGCCGGGGACCAGGTCGCTCGGCTGCTTGTACTCCTCGCAGCCGACGCAGTAGAAGCCCTCGAACTCGCCGGCGTAGATGAAGCCGTCGTCGTACAGCTTCTGCAGGAACGCCGTGACGCCACGCTCGTGCCGCTCGTCGGTGGTCCGGATGAAGTCGTCGTTGGCCACGTCCACCGTGTCGAGCAGCGGCTTCCAGGCGTCGGTGACCAGGCGGTCGGCCCACTCCTTCGGCGTGACGTCGTTCGCCGAGGCGGTGCGGAGGATCTTCTGCCCGTGCTCGTCGGTGCCCGTGAGCAGCCAGGTGTCGTCCCCACGCTGGCGGTGCCAGCGCGCGAGGACGTCCGCGGCGACCTCCGTGTACGCGTGCCCGATGTGGGGCACGTCGTTGACGTAGAAGATCGGCGTGGTGATCGAGAACGAGCTGCCGTCGGCCATGCGGACCATCCTAGAGGCGCGCCCGAGCACCGTGACGCGCTGCCGGGCGGCCTGTGGAGAACCGGACGGGAGGCCCGTGGCGGCGTCCCCACGTGCCTCCCGTCCGACAGGTGTCGCGTCCGGTCAGCGTGCGGCGAGCGCACCCTCGTAGAGGTCGCGCTTGGAGAGTCCGGTCGCGTCGGCGACCGCTGCGGCGGCCTCCTTCATGCGTGCGCCGGCGGCCACGCGTTCGAGGACCAGGCGGACGCCGTCCTCGATCATGGCGTCGTCACCCGATCCGGTGGACCCCGCGACGACGACGCAGATCTCGCCGCGGACGCCGTCAGCCGCCCACTCGGTCAGCTCCGCGAGGCTGCCCCGACGGATCTCCTCGTGCATCTTGGTGAGCTCGCGGCAGACCGCGGCACGCCGGTCGCTGCCGAACCCGGCGGCCATGTCGCCGAGCGTGTCGGCGATCCGGTGCGGCGACTCGAAGAAGACCATGGTCCGCTGCTCCCCCGCCAGTGCGGCGAACACCCGTCGCCGTTCCCCCGCCTTGCGGGTCGGGAAGCCCTCGAACGTGAAGCGGTCCGTCGGCAGCCCGGAGAGCGCGAGCGCGGTGAGGACGGCGCTCGGGCCGGGGACCGCGGTCACGGTGACGCCCGCGGCGGCGGCGGCCTCGACGAGCGGGAACCCGGGGTCGCTGATGGCGGGCATGCCGGCGTCGGTGAGCACGACGACGTCGTCCTCCCGGGCGAGTTCGACGACCTCGGCCGCGCGCTCCCGCTCGTTGTGCTCGTGCAGCGCGATGAGCCGCGGACGGTTCTCGATGCCCAGTGCGCGCATCAGGTGGATCGCGGTCCTGGTGTCCTCGGCGGCCACCACGGAGGCGTTCGACAGCGTCTCCACGAGTCGACGGGAGGCATCACCGAGGTTGCCGATGGGGGTTGCTGCGAGGACGATCACGACCCCATTGTCGTCGCAGGACCCGCGACCTGTGGACGACGCAGCCGACACCTGCGCCGCGTCCGTAGGATGCTGCGGGTGACCACGGACCTGGCCGACCTGCAGAAGACCGTGCCGGACGTCCCGCGTGGCTCGCGGCTCGACGACTGGTGGGGCCGCGTGCTCTCCGCCGGGTGGCGGGTCGCCGCCTGGCGATGGGGTGGCCCGATCGCGGTCACCGTGCTCGCTGCCCTGCTCCGGCTGGTCGACCTCGGCCGGCCGCACTCGCTCGTGTTCGACGAGACCTACTACGTCAAGGACAGCTGGTCCCTCGTCCACCTCGGGTACGAGGGCACGTGGCCGGCGAACCCGACGGGTGACGGTGCACCGACGACCGACGCCCGGTTCGCCGACGGGCAGACCGACCTTTACTCCCGAGCCGCGGAGTTCATCGCGCACCCGCCGCTCGGGAAGTACCTGATCGGTCTCGGCATGCTGTTGTTCGGGCCGGACAACGCCTTCGGCTGGCGATTCACCGTCGCGGTCCTCGGCATCGCCACCGTGTTCCTCACCGCGGTGATCGCTCGTTCCCTGTTCCGGTCCACGTTCATCGGCACGCTCGCGGGCGGGTTCCTGGCGGTGGACGGACAGGCGATCGTGATGTCACGGGTGTCGCTGCTCGACGGCATCGTCACGTTCTTCGTCGTGCTCGGCTTCGGCGCACTGCTGCTCGACCGACGGTGGTCCGCCCGGCAACTCGACCGGTGGGTCGACCGTCGTGCCGCCGCCGGCCGACCGACGCTCTGGGGTCCGGTCCTCTGGTGGCGCCCCTGGCTCGTCGCGATGGGCCTCGCGCTCGGGCTCGCCACCGCGACGAAGTGGACCGGACTGTACTTCCTGGCGTTCTTCGCCGTGTACTCCGTGGTCAGCGACATGCTGCTGCGGCGTCGCGCCGGGGTGGCCTTCTGGTCCTCGAGCGCCGCGCTGCAGCAGGCACCGGTGACCTTCTTGCTGACCGTGCCGATCGCCGCCGCGACCTACCTGGCGTCGTGGGCAGGCTGGTTCCTGACCCGGGGCGGCTGGGACCGCGACTGGATCGGGACGGGCGGTCAGCGCTGGACCGGCCTGCTCGCCTGGGTGCCCGACAGCCTGCAGAACTGGTGGCACTACCAGAGCGAGATCTACGCCTTCAACATCGGCCTGCACACGCCGCACTCGTACCAGGCGAACCCGCTGCTCTGGCTCCTCATGCAACGGCCGACGTCGATGTACTACGTCGGCACGAACGTGGGCCAGGACGGCTGCGCGGCCGACCGCTGTGGGGCGGCGATCACCGGGATCGCGAACCCGTTCATCTGGTACGCCTCGGTCATCGCGGCCGTGGTGCTGCTCGTGCTGCTCATCACACGGCGGCGGTGGGAGTACGGCATCGTCCTGATGGGCATCGCCGCGGGCTACCTGCCGTGGCTGATGTACCTGGACCGGACGGTCTTCCAGTTCTACACGATCGCCTTCGAGCCCTTCCTCGTGATGGCGCTGGCGGCCGTGATCGGGCACCTGATCGGCTCGCGGGACGACCCGCGGCCACGGCGGACCCGGGCGCTGGTCTGGCTCGGCGTGTACCTGGTCGTCGTGGTGCTCGCGTCGGCGTACTGGTACCCGCTGTGGTCAGCGATGCAGGCGCCGTGGGACTTCATCCGGTCCCACTACTGGCTGCCCAGCTGGCTGTAGCGGCGGCTCCGGTCAGCTCTGCGTCTGCATCGCGCGCTCGAGGGCGTCGCGGTCCAGCGGCTCTCCGGTCAGCTGGTCCGGCTGGGCCTGCGGGAGCACGCCGTCGACCAGCACCTGCGCGTAGCGCTTCCAGGCGTCGGGATCGTAGTCGCGGGTCGCGTCGGCCACGGCACCGATCATCGTCGTGAGCATCGGCAGGTCGCGGTAGTCGAAGCCGGGACGGACCACGCCGGCGTCCTTCGCACGGCCGATGATCCGGGACACCTGCTGCTCCAGGCGGTCGCGCTCCTGCACGATCGACGGGCGGGCCTTGCCGGCGCGGACGATGGCGTCGGCCAGGGCGCGGTCCCGCGCTCGGAAGGCGAACACGCCCATCAGGTAGAGACGGAGGGACTCGCGCGGGTCGATCTCATCGGCAGCGCGGGCGGCGGCGGCGTTCATCGCCTCGAACTTCGTCGCGAGGAGGGCCTCGATCAGCGAGTCCTTGTCCGCGAAGCGCCGGTAGACGGTGCCAACGCCCACTCCGGCCTCGTGCGCGATGTCGTTGAGCGTGACCGAGATGCCGCGTTCCGCGAAGCACTTCCGCGCCGTCTGCAGGATCAGTTCGCGGTTCCGCGCCGCGTCGGCGCGCAGGGGGCGATCGAGATCGGCGGCGGGTCCGGTGGTGCTCACAGAACGAACATAATCGGACTTTCTGGGAACAAGCGGATGCGGTGACTCCGTTTTGGGCTACAGTTACCGCAAGCGGATGCAGCGCATCCGCTTCACTCTTCTCCGGGACGCCCGACGGCGCGCGCCCCTCCTCTTCCATCCTTCGAGAAGGAGGCTGTCGTGACGGCAGAACAGACCGCGCCCGCTCCCACAGGAGCGACGCCGACGACCGCGGGCCCCACCCCGGCCCGGACCGACCACCGATGGATCGCACTCGCGGTCATCGCCCTCGCCCAGCTCATGGTCGTCCTGGACGCCACCATCGTGAACATCGCGCTGCCCTCGGCGCAGCAAGACCTCGGGTTCGCCACCGACCAGCGTCAGTGGATCGTCACGGCGTACTCGCTGGCCTTCGGCTCGCTCCTGCTCCTGGGCGGTCGTCTCGGTGACCTCTTCGGCCGCAAGAACACCTTCATCATCGGCCTGGTCGGCTTCGCCGTCGCGTCGGTGCTCGGCGGCCTCGCCGACTCGTTCGGGCTCCTCGTCGCCGCCCGCGCCCTGCAGGGCGTCTTCGGCGCGCTGCTCGCCCCGTCCGCCCTGGGCATGCTCACCACGACCTTCCGTGACCCCAAGGAGCGCGGTCGTGCGTTCGGCATCTTCGGCTCCATCGCCGGCTCCGGTGCCGCGATCGGCCTGCTGCTCGGCGGCGTGCTCACCGAGTACGCCTCGTGGCGCTGGTGCCTCTACGTGAACGTCGTGTTCGCGATCCTCGGCGTCATCGGCGCGATCGTCTTCATGGCGAAGCCGCCGAAGGTCGAGCGTCCGCGCATCGACATCGCCGGGGTCATCACGATCACCGCCGGCCTGGTCGGTGTGGTCTACGGCTTCTCGAACGCCGAGACCAACGGTTGGGACGCCCCGCTCACGATCGGCATGCTCGCCGGCGGTGTGCTGCTGATCGCGGCCTTCGTGGTGATCGAGACCCGCGTCGCGCACCCGCTGCTCCCCTTGCGCGTCATCCTCGACCGTGACCGCGGTGGTTCGTTCGTCGCCATCGGCCTGGTCGCGATCGGCATGTTCGGCATCTTCCTGTTCCTGACCTACTACCTCGAGCAGACCCTCGGCTTCTCGGCGCTGCAGACCGGCCTGGCGTTCCTGCCGATGCCGCTGTCGATCATGCTGTCCGCCACACAGATCGGCGGACGCCTGCTGCCCCGCGTCGGCCCGAAGGTCCTGATCTTCGCCGGAGCCCTCGTCGCCGCCACCGGGCTCCTGCTCCTCCTGCGCACCGACCTCGACAGCTCCTACGCGGGCACCGTCCTGCCGGCGCTCATCGTGATCGGTCTCGGCATGGGCACGATCTTCTCGTCCGCGATGAACACCGCGACGACCGGGGTCGCCCGTTCGGACGCCGGTGTGGCATCGGCAACGGTGAACACGATGCAGCAGATCGGTGGCTCGATCGGCACCGCGCTGCTGTCGACGATCTTCGCGAACGTCGTCGAGAACAGCCTCTCCGGTCTGTCCGCCGCGCCGACGAAGCTCCAGCAGGCGCAGGCCACGCTCGACGGCTACCACGCTGCGTTCGCGATCTCGGCCGGGGTCCTGTTGATCGTGGCGATCGCGAGCGGCCTGCTCATCAACCGGCAGTCCGTCCGTCTCGATCGTCTCGCCCGTGCCGGGTCCGGCGTGACGGGCAGCGTCCCGACCGCCGCGCACTGACCAGCACGACCACGCCGGACGCCACCGCAGGTCACTGCGGTGGCGTCCGGCGTCCGGCTGTTGCAAGCCACATCACGCTGTGCTCCGACCGATCGTTCCACGGCCTGTGTCGGACTGTTGCTCACCCTCTGTCGTGAGCCAGAGGCGTCGATTACGGTGTGCCACATGGCCCCCGTCCTGACCTCGCCACTCGTGTCCACGCAGTGGCTCGCCGACCACCTCGGCGCGGACGACCTCCTCGTCCTCGACGCCTCGGTGCACACGGACGGCATCGGCTTCGGCACGTCGTGGCACTCGGCGCGGGACGCCCACGAGCGTCGCGGACACGTCCCGGGTGCCGTCTACGCCGACCTCATCGACGAGTTCTCGGCGTCCGGGACGGACCTGCCCTTCACCCGGCCCGGGGTCGACCGCTTCGAGTCCGCGGCCCGTGCGCTGGGCGTGAGCCGCGCCTCCACCGTGGTGGTCTACGACGACGGCATCGGCGAGTGGAGCGCCCGTCTGTGGTGGATCTTCCGGTCCTTCGGCTTCGACGCCGTCGCCGTGCTCGACGGCGGCTTCCCGAAGTGGCGCGACGAAGGACGGCCGGTCCGTGTCGGGGCCCTGTCCCGCGCACCGGAGCCGTCCCGCGACGGCGACGCGTTCGTCGCGGGTGAGGAACGTCCGCTCTGGGCCGACCGGGCACGGGTCCTCCGTGCGGTCGACGGTTCCGAGCCGGCGGCGCTCGTCATGGCTGCCGACCCGGCGGCCCTCGGCGACGACCACCCACCGATCGTCCCCGGGAGCACCACCATCGGCGTCCGTGAGTTGCTCGACCGGTCGAACGCCCTGCTCCGCCAGCCGGACCTCGAGCGTGCCCTCGCTCCGGTGCTCTCCGCGGACGAGGTCGTGACCTACTGCGGAGTCGGGAGCGCCTCGTGCGTCGACGCGCTGGCCTTGACCGTGCTCGGCCACCAGAAGGTCCGCGTGTACGACGGGTCCCTCGCCGAGTGGTGGCGGGAACCGATCGCCTCCTGACCGGGTGGCGCTGCCCGTCGCCCGCAGCGGGCTAGCGTTGCCCGCATGAGCAGCAGACGCGCGGTCGTCCTCGGTGGGACCGGCGGCATCGGATCCCAGGTCGTCCGCGAACTCCTCGACGTGTCCGGCCGGGGCGGCGACGACTGGGAGGTCGAGGTCGTCTCGCGCTCCGGAGGCCCGGTCGCCGATGGACTCCTCGCCCGCGGCGCGGTCGGCCGACCGGGAGACCGTCGAGACACGACGTTCCTGCGCGAGCTGCTGCGCCCCGGCGCGGACCTGCTCGTCGACACCGTCGGTGCGACCCGCGACGACGCCCTGCAGCTCGCCCCCTTCCTCGACGACGTCGGGTCGACCGTCTTCGTGTCCTCGAAGGCGGTCTACGCCGACGAGCAGGGTCGCCACGCGAACTCGCTCGACAAGCCGGTGTTCGGCGGCGCCGTCACCGAGCTGCAGCCGACGGTCACCCCCGCTGACGCGGACCCGACGAGTCGCGACGGCTACGGTGCCGCGAAGGTCGCCGCCGAACAGGTCCTGCTCGACCACGGGGCGCCCGTCACCGTCCTGCGCCCCTCGAAGGTGTACGGCGTCGGCATCGGCCGACCCCGCGAGTGGTTCGTCGTACGCCGGGTGCTCGACGGCCGCGAGCGCGTCCTGCTCGCCGACGAGGGCCGCGGCGTCGACCACACCACGGCGGCGTCGGGCATCGCGTCCCTGGTCCGGATCGTCGCCGACGCACCCGACCGCCGCATCCTCAACGTCGCGGACGAGACGGCGCCGACGGCGCTGGAGATCGTCCGGACCGTCGCGGGGCACCTCGGCCAGACGTTCGACGAGGTCCTGCTCGGCGAGGACGCCCCCGCGTTCGTCGGACTCACGCCCTGGTCGGTGCCGTCGCCGTCCGTGCTCGACACCACCGCTGCGCGCTCGCTCGGGTGGGTCCCGCCGCGGTTCGCGGAGGCGGTCGTGCCGGAGGTCGACTGGTTGGTCGAGACGGCGCACCGCACGCCGGTCGACGGGGACGTGCCGTGGGCGGCCGATCCGTTCTGGGACCGGATGTTCGACTACGGGCCGGAGGACGCGGCGCTGGTGCTGCTGTCGCTCGGGCTGGGCTGACTGGTCGGTCGGGCTGACCCCGCCGGACTGTGGACAGCGGCAACTCGTCCACAGATCGGACTGGAGGCCCGCCCACACAGGGCGCGCGGGGCACGCTGGGTGCATGAACGACAACCGGCTCGGGACCGCCGTCAGCCCCTACCTCCGCCAGCACGCCGACAACCCGGTGGACTGGCGCGAGTGGGGCGCCGACGCCTTCACCGAGGCACGGGAGCGTGACGTGCCCGTCCTCGTGTCGATCGGGTACGCCACGTGCCACTGGTGCCACGTGATGGCGCGTGAGAGCTTCTCCGACCCGGAGATCGGCGCGATGCTCCGGCAGGACTTCGTCGCCGTGAAGGTCGACCGCGAAGAGCGCCCGGACGTCGACTCGAGCGCGATGGCCGCGGCGAGCGCCTTCACCGAGAACCTCGGATGGCCGTTGACGGTGTTCATGACGCCTGACGCGCAGGTCTTCTACGCGGGCACCTACTACCCGCCGCAGCCGGTCGGGCAGCACCCGTCCTTCCGACAGGTCACGGCCGCGGTGCTCGATGCGTGGCGGGACCGTCGGCACGAGGTCGATGCGAACGCGGCGGCGGTCGCGGGGGCGATCCGGCAGGGTGCCGAGACGGACGCGGCCGCGGCACGCGCGAGCCAGCCCGACGGGGGTGGTGCGGGCCTCCCGTCTGTCGACGCGATCCGCGGCGTCGTGCAGGACCTGGAGCGCGCGGAAGACACGACGTACGGAGGATTCGGTGGTGCGCCGAAGTTCCCGAACGCCCCGCTGTTGGAGTTCCTCGGCGACGCGGCCGCGGACGGCGACGGCGCAGCCGGCGCGCTGCTCACCCGTGCGCTCGACGCCATCGCCGGGTCCGAACTGACCGACGTCGACGGTGGTGTGTTCCGGTACGCGACCCAGCGCGACTGGTCCGTCCCCCACTACGAGCGGATGCTCTACGACAATGCGGGCCTGCTCGCGGTGGCCGAACCCGGGCGAGCCCGCGGCATCGCGGACTTCCTCCGCGACACCCTCCGGCGGGCGGACGGTGCCTTCGTCGCGGCGCAGGACAGCGAGTCGACCATCGACGGCCGGCGTGTGGAAGGCGAGTGGTACCGCGTACCGCTCGAAGAGCGCGGCCGGCTCGCGGCACCGCCGCTCGACGACCAGGTCCTGACCGGGTGGAACGGCCTGGCGATCCGCGGGCTGGTCATCGCGGGCAGTCGCGCCGGGGACGACGAGATGATCGACCTCGCGCGCAGCGCGGCGGACGCCGTCATCGCCGCACACCTGCGGGACGGACACGTCAGGGTGCGCTCGAGCACCCCGCGCGGTGGGTCGACCGCGGCGCCGACGATCGAGGACCTCGGTCTGTTCGCGGAGGGGTTGCTCGAGCTCGCCCTCGCGACCGGCGAGCTCGGGTACGCCGTGATCGGGCGAACGCTCGTGGACGACGGACTGTCGGGTGCGCTCGAAGTCGATCCGGTCCTCGCCGCCGCCGGGACCGCGACCGGTGAGCAGCCGCAGACCGCACTCCGATCCGGAACGGTGGCGATGGCCGGGGCTGCCGCGCTCCTCGCTGCCCTCACCGGTGACGACGGCCGGCACTCGGCGGCCGAACGCCTCATCGCCGAGCGCGCCCGGACCGGAGTGGACCGACCACTCGGGCACGCGGATGCCCTCGGGCTCGCGCTCGCGCTCCAGCGGCCCTCACGAGAGGTCGTGCTCGTCGCTGACGACCGATCGGGTGCCGAGGCGGTCGGCATGCTGGCCGCAGTCCGGGCCGCACGACGTCCGGGGACGATCGTCGCCGTGCTCACCCGGACGCAGGCGGCGGAGTGGGCGGCCGCCGGCTTCTCACTGTTCGAGGGCCGGGACACGCTGGACGGCGTGACGTACGTCTGCCACGACCGGGTCTGCGCGTTGCCGGCACGGACCGCTGGCGAGCTCGCCGCCCAGCTCGGCTGACTGCCGCACGCCCGGACGGTATCCTGGAATGCTCATGTCGAATCCCCCCGTCATCACGTACCCGCCCGAGCTGCCCGTCTCGCAGCGGCGGGACGACATCGCTGCTGCGATCCGCGACAACCAGGTCGTGATCGTGGCGGGTGCCACCGGGTCCGGCAAGACGACGCAGCTGCCGAAGATCTGCCTGGAGCTCGGTCGCGAGAGCATCGGCCACACGCAGCCCCGACGCATCGCTGCGCGCACGATCGCGGAGCGGGTGTCCGAGGAACTCGGCAGTGAGCTCGGCGACCTGGTCGGGTACCAGGTGCGCTTCACCGACAAGGTCAGCGCGGCCACCCGGATCAAGCTGATGACGGACGGCATCCTGCTGAACGAGATCCACTTCGACCGGGACCTCAAGCGGTACGACACAATCATCATCGACGAGGCGCACGAGCGGTCCCTCACGATCGACTTCCTGCTGGGCTACCTGAAGCGGCTCCTCACCCGTCGCCCGGACCTGAAGCTCATCATCACGAGCGCGACGATCGATCCGCAGTCGTTCTCGGACCACTTCGGGGGCGCCCCGATCGTCGAGGTCTCCGGCCGGACCTACCCGGTGGAGGTCCGCTACCGCCCGCTCGTCGCTGACGAGGACGCCGCGGGCGACGAGGACGACGACGACTTCGACGAACGTCCCGCCGGCACCCGACCTGCCACCCGGAAGCGCGACGGGGGCGACCGCGCGGGTGGTGAGCGCACCGGTGCCGACCGGAGCAGCACCGACGACCGCGACTACCTGCAGGGCATCACCGACGCGCTCGACGAACTGGCGCGGGAGGACCCGGGTGACGTCCTGGTGTTCCTGTCCGGCGAGAACGAGATCCGCGACGCACAGGACGCCATCGAGGGCAAGCACTACCCGGGGACCGAGGTCCTGCCGCTGTACGGTCGGCTGTCCGCCGCGGACCAGCACCGGGTGTTCCAGCGATCGAACACCCCGGGCCTCCGACGACGTGTCGTGCTCGCGACCAACGTGGCCGAGACCTCGCTGACCGTCCCCGGCATCAAGTACGTCGTGGACACCGGCACCGCCCGCATCTCCCGGTACTCGCCGCGGGCCAAGGTGCAGCGGCTGCCGATCGAGGCGATCTCGCAGGCGTCCGCGAACCAGCGTTCCGGCCGTGCCGGTCGGACGAGTGCGGGCATCGCGATCCGCCTCTACTCCGAGGACGACTTCGACCGCCGTCCCGAGTACACCGACCCGGAGATCCTCCGGACGAACCTGGCCGCCGTCATCCTGCAGATGATCTCGCTCGGGTTCGGCGACATCGAGTCGTTCCCGTTCCTGCAGCCGCCGGATTCCCGCGGCGTGAAGGACGGCCTCGACCTGCTGCGCGAACTCCGAGCCGTCGACACGGCCGGCGCCATCACGAAGACGGGCAAGCAGCTGACGCGGCTGCCGATCGACCCCCGCCTGGGTCGGATGGTGCTCGAGGCGAGCCGCCAGGGCGTGGGCCGTGAGGTCATCGCGATCGTCTCGGCGCTGAGCATCCAGGACCCGCGCGAGCGTCCGCTCGAGAAGCGGGCGCAGGCCGACCAGCAGCACGCGCGCTTCGCCGACCCCACGAGCGACTTCCTCACCCTGCTCGGCCTCTGGAACTACCTGGAGGACAAGCAGGAGGAGCTGTCCTCCAGCGCGTTCCGCCGGATGTGCAAGGCCGAATTCCTCAACCACCTGCGCATCCGCGAGTGGCAGGACCTGTACCGCCAGCTCTCCCGAGCAGCCAAACAGGTCGGCATCCACGTCGGCAAGGAACGCAAGGACGACCCGGACTCGGTGCACCGGGCGCTCCTCGCCGGCCTCCTCAGCCAGATCGGTCTCCGCGACCGCGAGAAGCGGGACTACCTCGGCTCGCGGAACACCCGGTTCGTGGTGTTCCCGGGCAGTGTGCTCGCGAAGAAGCAGCCGGACGCGGTGATGGCCGCCGAACTCGTCGAGACGAGTCGGTTGTTCGCCCGGACGGTCGGCCGCATCGACACCGCGTGGGTGGAGCCGCTGGCCGGCGACCTGCTCAAGCGCACCTACGGCGAACCGCACTGGGAGAAGAAGCAGGGCTCGGTCGTCGCCTACGAGCGGGTGACGCTGTTCGGCGTGCCGATCGTGCAGCGTCGACGGGTGCAGTACAACCGGATCGACCCCGTGCACTCGCGGGAGCTCTTCATCCGGCATGCCCTGGTCGAGGGCGAGTGGGAGTCGCAGCAGGCGTTCGACCGGGCGAACCGGAAGCTCCGCCGGGAACTCGAACAGCTCGAGGAGCGCACCCGGCGCCGCGACATCCTGCTCGACGACGAGACGGTCGTCGAGTTCTACGAGGCCCGCATCCCCGCCGAGATCGCGACGACGCGCGACTTCGAGGGGTGGTGGCGCCGGACGCGCCGCGACCAGCCGGACCTGCTCACGATGCGCCGCGAGGACCTGCTCGACGAGTCCGCCGCATCCGCCGCGGAGGACGACGCCGAGTACCCGACCCAGTGGCGGAGCGGCGACCAGCGCCTCGCCGTCCGCTACCGCTTCGAACCCGGTGCCGAGGACGACGGGGTCAGCGTCCAGGTGCCGCTCGCCGTCCTGCCGCGCATGCGGGAAGAGGGCTTCGACTGGCAGGTCCGCGGGCTCCGGAAGGAACTCGTCACCGCGCTCATCAAGGCGCTGCCGAAGCAGATCCGCAAGAACGTCGTCCCGGCCGCCGACTGGGCCGAGAAGATCGTCGCCGAACTCCCCGACGACGCTCCGACGACCCCGACCGAGAGCTTCCGCGCCACACTCGCCAAGACGATCCAGCGCCTGGTGCACGTGCCGGTGTCGGAGTCCGACTTCGACATGTCGCGGGTGCCGTCGCACCTGCTGCCGACCTACGCGGTCGTCGACGAGCGCGGCCGCCGGGTCGAGGCCGGCAAGGACCTCTCGGCGCTGCAGACCAAGCTCAAGGACCGGACCCAGCAGAGCGTCGCTGCGGCGACACAACGCTCCGGAGGTTCGTCCCGCGTCGCCGACGCCGGCTCGGGCCGCCGCATCGAACGGTCCGGCCTGACCACCTGGCCCGACCAGGACCTGCCCGAGGTCCTCGACACGAAGCAGGCCGGCGGCGTCATCCGCGCCTACCCGGCCCTGGTCGAGGAGGGCTCCGGCCCGAAGGCGACCGTCGGCGTCCAGCTCCTCGCGACGCCAGGTGACCGGACCGTGCAGATGCCCGCGGGGGTACGCCGCCTCGTGATGCTCGCCGTTCCGTCCCCCGTGTCGTACATCCAGCAGCACCTCACCGCGCAGGAGAAGCTCGCGCTCGCCGCGAGCCCCTACCCGTCGACCAACGCCCTCTTCGACGACGTCCTGGCCGCCGTGGTCGATGCCGGGATCCGCCGGACCCACCCCGACGGGCTGGTCTTCACCCGGGCCGCGTTCGACCAGGTGCGCGACACCGTCTCGGCGACGGTCGTCGACACGATGTTCACCGCCGTGTCCGAGGTGGCCGCCGTCCTCACCGCCCAGCGGAACGCCGAGCGTGCGATGAAGCAGGCGACGAACATGGCGCTGCTGCCGGCGCTGTCGGACATGCGGCAGCAGATGGAACGGCTGGTGTTCCCCGGGTTCGTCTCGGTGGCCGGGCTCGACCGCCTCCGACGCATCCGGGTGTACCTGCAGGGCATCGACGCCCGCGTCACGAAGCTGCTCCAGAACCCGGGTCGCGATGCGAGCTGGATGCGCGAGGTCACCGGTGCGACCGACCGCTACGTCGAGGCCGGTGGGACGTTCCCGCCGGCGGTCGGCTCGCACCCGGAGCTCGTGCACGCACGCTGGATGCTGGAGGAGTTCCGCCTCAGCCTCTTCGCGCAGGAACTGGGTACAGCGGAGACCGTGTCGCTGCAGCGGATCACGAAGGCGCTGACGGCAGCCTCGCGCTGAGCCGCGGGACGGCCGAGCCGACCAGGACTACGGTGACCGCCATGATCGGCACACTCGACGTCGTCGTCCTGGACTGCCCGGACACCCGCGCCCTCGCTCGCTTCTACGCCGAACTCCTCGGCGGGGAGATCGTCGCCTTCGACGAGGACTGGGCCGAGGTGGTCCTGCCCTTCGCCGGACACCGACCGCTGCTCGCCTGCCAGCGGGTCGACGACTACCGGGCACCGGAGTGGCCCGGACAGGATGTCCCGCAGCAGATCCACCTCGACGTGAAGGTCGACGACCTCGACGCCGGTGAGCAGGCGGTCGTCGCGATCGGTGCGACGACGACCGGGCAGGGCACCGACACCTTCCGGGTCTACCTCGATCCGGCCGGGCACCCGTTCTGCCTGGTCGTGCCGCAGGACTGAGTCCGCTCGGTCAAGCGGGCTGGTCGGCCTCCGACGAGGAATCGACCTCTGCCGAATCGGCAGCGCCCGCATCAGCGGGGTCGACCGCCAGCCCCTCGACGACCTCGACACGGGGCAGTTCGCCGAGCACGGCCCCCGGCAGGAACAGCTTCGCCCCACGGACGCCGGCACCGATGACGACCTCGGGAGCCTCGAGCACCCGGGAGTCGACGTACACGGCCCAGTCGGCCGGCAGACCGATCGGGGTGATGCCGCCGTACTCCATCCGAGTGCGCTCGACGGCGTCGTCCATCGGCGCGAAGCTCACCTTCCGTGCCCCGAGCAGGCCCTTCACGGTCCGGTTCACGTCGAGCTTGGTCGAGGCCAGCACCACACAGGCCGCGTAGGTGACGGTGTCGCCGCGCTTCCCCGCGACGACGATGCAGTTCGCGCCGCCGGACACCGGGAAGCCGTAGGCCTCCGAGAACGCAGCCGTGTCCGCCAGGTCCGGGTCGATCGGCGATGCCTCGATCCGCTGGAGCAGGGCCGACGGCAGGGCGACCAAGGCCTCGGCGACGGGGATGGCGATGGAGCCGATGGCGAGCAGGACGGGCATGCGGTTCAACGTCGGCATCCTCCCACCCTAGGGACGGACGCCACGACGACGTGTCAGCCGAGGTCGGCGCCGGCGCCGGCACCGCGGTGCCCCTGGCGGTTCGCGCTCAGCGACAGGACTCGCGTGCGCCGCCACGAGGACTGTCGCTGAGCACGAAATGCGCCCGCCCGCCCGCGCCGCAGCGACGCTCTGCTGGGTCCGGTCCTTGAGCTTGGTCTGCAGCGCC
>NZ_QKSL01000015.1:0-95627 GCF_003234615.1 Curtobacterium sp. MCPF17_001 | reverse complement strand
GTCGGGGTGGCGGTCGGGGTGGCGGTCGGGGTGGCCGGGGCGGCGGTCGCCGGCAGGGCTCCGCCGAACAGGAGCACGCCGAGGACGACCAGGAGGGCGACGACCCGCGTCCCGAGCTGCCTCAGCGGGCGCACACCAGCACCCAGACGTTCCGCCCACCCTCGTGGTGGTGGTCGAGGCGGTCGAGCGCCGCGATCGCCAGCGCCAGCCCGCGGCCGCCCTCGTCCTCCGGGTCGGCCATCGTCACGGCGCTGAGGTCGATGTCCGCGGGCATGCCGTTGTCCGACAGGACGGCGACGAGCTCGGTGTCCCGAGTAGTCAGGTCGAGGACGAACCGACGGCCCTCCTGCGTGTCCGACCGACGGGTGTGCTCGATCACGTTCGCCGCGACCTCCACCAGGGCGGTCTCCAGCCGGAACCGCATCGTGGGGTCGTCGATGCCCTGGCCGTCCCACCAGGCGGCGAACGTGTCCTGCACGGTGTCGAGCGACGCCGGGACCGCGGGGACGTCGATGCTCGCGTGCGTGCTCACAGGGGTCCTCCGACCGTCGTGGACTCGTGCTCCAGGGGTACCGGGGCCGCGGGCCCGCGGTACCGGACCGCCCGGATCACGATGCTGAAGATGAACAGGTCGAAGACGACCCAGGCCGTGTTGACCAGGGGCGCGATGCCCTCCGCCTGCCCGGTCAGGTACCGGATGCCGATCATCACCAGGGCGGCGGCGAGCGCCCCCATCGCGATGAGCTGCGGCTTCACCAGGTCCCAGCGCGGCTTCGCGTCGGTGGCGTCGCGGACCTTCGGCGTCACGCGGAAGCCGAGCGGCCGGCCGCGGAACACGTTCTCGAACGCGCTCGTGACGGACTCGATCCACACCGGGAACAGCGCCAGCGAGTACTGCTGTCCGCGCCAGGTCGGTCTGCCTGCGGCGACCACCCAGAACAGCAGCTGGTTGAGCACCAGGAACGGGATGAGCCGTGCGAAGAAGTCGGAGCTGTAGGCCTGGACCGGCACGACGCCGAACGACAGGCAGAGCACCGGGGCGGCGATGTAGACCACGGCGGCGAAGCCGGACAGGTAGCTCCACATCGTCGAGAAGTACATCAGGCGCTGCCCGAACGACAGTCCCTTCTGCACCAGGGGGTTCTCGCGGAAGAAGACCTGCATGGTGCCCTGCGCCCAGCGGAGTCGCTGGACGAGCATGGTCTCGAGGTCCTCCGGCGCGAGCCCCTTGGCCAGGATCTCGTCGTGGTACGCGGACCGCCAGCCGAGGCCGTGCAGGCGCATCGCGGTGGCCATGTCCTCGGTCACGGAGATCGTGGCCAGCGGCATGATCGCCTGCGCCTCGTCGTCACGGTCCACGTCGAGGGCACGGGCGAGCACCGCGATCGACTCGATCGCGGCCACCGGGGACGCACCCCGCTGTCCGAGGACGTCGAGCGCGGCGTCGTCGAGACCGGCGAAGGTGTTCGCGTCGGTCGACATCGCCGCGAGTTCCTGCAGGTCGGCGCGCACCGACTCCAGGTCGGCGGCGGCGAACCGGAACGCGATCGCGTCGATGCCGCGCTGGAACCGGTAGGTCACGTCGCCCAGCGGTTCGCCGGCCTCGACATCCTCACGGGCACGGTCGACGACCGCCTCTGCGTCGTCGAGGGCGACGAGGACGCGCTCGTCCGTCTCGGTCTCGCGGGAGCGACCGAGGAGCTTCTTCGCGGTCTTGATGGTCCGCTGGACACTGGTCTCGACCTCGCGCACGTACCGCGTGATCCCGAGCTGCATCAGGGCCTCGCGCCGGAGGATCGCGTTCGACCCGCAGAAGAACGCGGCGTTCCAGCCGTCCTTCGACTGCTGGATCGGCCCGTAGAACAGGGGTGCCTGGCTGCCGAGCGGGTCCGAGTCGGGGACGTTCTCGAACCACTGCGGGGTCTGCACGAGGGCCATCCGCTCGTCCTTGAAGTACCCGAGGGTGCGGTCGAGGATCGATGGTTCCGGTACCTGGTCCGCGTCGAGGATGAGCAGGAACTCCCCCTGCGTCGCGAGCAGGGCGTTGTTGAGGTTGCCGGCCTTGGCGTGCCGCGGACGGTCGACCCAGTCCTTGCCGCGGGTGATCACCCCGAGCCCCTCGGCCTCGGCAGCGGCACGCATCTCGGGGCGGTTGCCGTCGTCGAGGATCCACGTCGTGTGGGGGTGCGTGATCGCCTTCGCGGCCCGGGCGGTGCGCATCACCAGGTCGATCGGTTCGTTGTAGGTGGTGATGAAGACGTCGACCGTCACGTCGGTGCTCGGCTTCGTCGGTGGTTCCCCGCGCTCGCGGAGCTTCCACGCCCCGAACGCGAACAGCACCGAGTCGATCACGCTGTACGTCTCGGCCAGGATCAACGGCACGGCGATCCACCACGAGTGCCAGTTCACCGAGGCGACCCAGCGCCATCCGACGTAGTTCAGGCCGGACACCGCGGCGAGCACGGCGACGGTCCGGACCGCCAGGAGTCGGCGGCGGGGCGTGCCGACGGTCAGTCGACGACGGTCGCGTCGGCCGATGTCCAACGCCGTCATCGGCGCACCCCTGTTGAACCGTCCCTGCGGTGCACGGCGTCCCCTCCTGATCCCCGAAGCCCCGTGCACGCGGTTGCCGGCACGGGTGTGGCAACGGTGTCATCGGCGGATCCAGGGTCCACGGGCGGCACCGTCCGCTCGGCGTCGTTCGGGTCGACTCCGGCGTGCTGTCTTGTCTACCGCAGCGGGGCGGCACCTGTCAGCACGACGCCCCGATCTGGGGACGCCGGAGGTGCTGCTCGACGATGTGCACGACGGCGGTCAGAACGGCAGGTGCCGGAGCCACCAGGCCTGCGAGCGGATCCGCGCGACCAGCTCGGTGAACGTCCGCGACCGCTCGAGGTCGGGTCGGCCGTCGTCGTGCACCATGTAGCGGTCGGAGAGCCGTCCGGACCCGGCCCCGAGCAGGGCCTCGAGATCACGGAGGACCGCGTTCCGATCCGCTCGTCCGAGTGGGACGTTCCGCAACCGGTCCGCGGCCGCCTGGAAGCGCTCGGCGTTGCGGCCGCCGACGTCGTCGACCTCCCGCACGAGCGGCACGATCGCGTCGACCGCGTCCGCCAGTCGTTCCAGCCGCCCCCGCACACCGCGAGCCTAGACTCACCCCATGTTCGGACGAGCACGACGTGACGCGGAACCGGTCGATCTCAGCACGCTGGCGCCCTGGCAGTCGGACGGCGTCACGGCGCAGTGCGTCCCGCTGCCGATCGGCCGCAAGGGCAAGACCATCCCGGGCGTCATGCTCTTCGACGGCACGGTCACACCGGTGTTCGCGGTGCGTGAGGTCCAGCAGCTCGTCGACCACGACCTCAACACCGCCGAGAACGTCAACCAGCCGCCGATCGCCTTCCTGATGTGGCCGGACGACGCCGCTGACGACTCACCCGCCGGGCGTTGGCTCCACGATGCTCCCGCGGAGAGCCTGACCCTGCTCGTCGATCCGCTGGAGACGCCGCCGACGGTGCAGCTGCTGGGACCAGCACTGAACTCGTTCCGCGAGTGGGTGCACACGCTCCCCCGCTGACCTCAGGTCAGACGCGGCGACGTTCGAGCATCCACCGCAGATGCGCGCCGAAGACCGCCCCGGCAAAACTGCACGTGATCCACGGCAGCAGAGCCGCATCCCACCCGTCGAGGACACGGGTGAAGAGGATCATCGCGCCGAAGATCCCCACGACGAGGAGCAACGACGCCGTCACGGGTCGGAGCAGTGCGAACACACTCCCTGCCCGACGAGTCCGGCGACGAAACCCACCGCCAGGTAGGGGGCGAGAAGAGCGGCGTGCCCGCCCGCGACACCGACTGGGACACCGATACCCACGACCAGCAGGCACGCCGCCGCGATCACGTTCACCGGATGCTGTCGCTGTCCACGCCAGCGCTTCGTCTGCGTCATTGCGGGTAGTACCCACTGTTCTGGAGAGTGTGGTGCGCGGTGTCGGTGACGATGCCCGTGACGCCACCGACGCTGGCCGACACGTTGAGCCCGAGAGTCGCTGTCCGCGCCAGCGCCTTGTCTGCGACTGCTGCCGCGCTGGCCATACGTGACGCTGAAGCGGCAGTGGCGGCCCGCGCTACGGCGCGGCCTGAACCTCCATCCCCGCCGCAACCGGGGCGCCGCTGATCCCGCCGACAGCGGTCTCCCCTCTCCAGACCAGTTCGATCAACCGGGGCAGACGCCTATGCTGAAGCGGTGTTCGATCGTCTCCGGCAGATCAAGAGCCCAGAGCCGCCCGCGTGGGCGCTGACCGAAGTTGCGCCATGGCTCGGCACGTCTGCCCGAGCTGAGTGGGCACCACTCGCCGTCGGTCGACGACGACGCTTGGTTCGTTCCGTCGTCGTCCGTACTGTTCAGTTGAGTGCGCAGTTCCGGGTCTCAGATCTCGATCGTGTCCTGCGGAAGCAGCAGGGAATCGCCGAATCGTCGAGCTCACCACTGATGTTCTTGTGCTGGCCGGAGGCCGCTGGTCCGTCGTCAGCAGCGGAGCAGTGGACGACTCAGGTGCCGGCCGAAACTCTGCTGATGCTTCCGGCTGCTATGGACACGCCGCCCCCACTCATCCTGCACGATGAGGAACTCCGCGGTTTGACCCGCTGGGTACAGTCCCTTCCGGCCTGACTGCGACATGCAGCGTATGAAGGTGCGCTGACTGCCGAACACCGCTCGCTTTGCTCATCGCCCGATGTACTTGCAGCTACCACACTTTGTCACGTCGCGGTCACGACACGACACGACACGACACGACACCTACGCTTCGCCGCTCGGATCGCTCGATGTTCGGCGGAGTCGGCCACGTGCAGATCTGCCGTACTCGACGGCAACCGCCGCCGTCAGGAGCCACATCATCGATGATGCGCGGAAGACACCGCCGATTCCGACCAAGACGATGAAGCCAGCGGGGATCGTGAAGGGGATGATCGCTCGTATCAGAGCCTGACGAGGTTCGAGGAAGCCCAACAAGAACCCGTAGGCCAACCCGATCGCCCCTGCCGCCGCTGCTTTGGCCACCGGGACTTGAGCGATCCAAACGGTCAACCAGGTAGCCACAATGACGACGAACACCAGCGTCGTGACCCGCCACACCAGCGCGTGGTCCTTCAACGGTCGCCTCGCAGTTCTGCTGCCCGGCATCAAGATCAATCTCCACCCGTCAGGGCATTGCTCAGCATGTCGAACCCACCACCGGTAGTCGCACCCAGGCCTGCGCTCCCCCACAGGGCACGCGTGTTGGTTCGCATCGGGTTCAACGCTCCCTTGAGCGTCCCCGGGTGGAACAACGGCACTTGCGCGAGCGTGTCGACGCCGTGCATGCTCGGCGTCCACTTGGCGAATGCAGCCGAGAGCGCTGTCCCGGAGACACCACTCGTCGCTATCTTCGACGGGTTCAGGTCGTCGCCTGAGATGATCTCCTTGGCAGCTTCGCCGACGGACGAGGACACCCCAGTGATGGCCAGAGCGCTGGCGTTCGCAACGTGCCCCGTCACGTCGTGTCCGAATCTCGCCGCGATCGTTCCACCAGCGGGTCCCGCCAATCCGCTCGCGCCGGCGGCTAGCCCGCCGCCGACCGTGGCACCGGCAAGCTCCCACCAGTTCTCCACTTTGCCGCCGTGCTCGGCGAGGTAGGTTCCTGCGCCTCCTAGGGCTCCGACCCCACCATTGACGGCCGCGTTGACGGCAGCTGCTCCAGCTGCTCGACCTGCCGGTGCCGCGGCCATGGCTGCCTTGCCGAACATCGCGGCACCGCCGCCTAGCGCGCCGGTGACCGCACCGACCGCCGTGTCGAGACCGACCTTGCCCCAGTCGACCGACCCGTGCTGGGCCTTCTGTGAAGCCGTGGACAGCGCACCGCTCACGAGCCCTCCAGAGGCGGCCATCAGGGCGATACCGGCCGGGCCACCGATGCCGGTCATGAGCAGTCCCACACCGAGGATCACCCCTAACCCACCGGCAGCTCCGGCCACGACGTACTCCCAGTGGCTGCCGTGCTCGTCCTTGTACGCCTGCAGGTCGGCGTCCGTCGCCGGTCGGAGCCCGAGCGGGTCGACAGCGTGCAGCGGGTCGTTCCCCGCGTAGGCGTAGGGGTTGCCGGACCAGGCGGTACCGATGACGGGCTGCAGCGGGTCGACCGACAGGAACCCGCGGGCTGACGGGTCGTACACGCGGGCGCCGAGCCACTCCAGCCCCGCGACGGCGAGTCCGCCGGTGGCGGTCAGGTCGACGCCGGTCGGCAACGCGGGTGCGGCCTGGAGGCCCGTGGCCGCGCTGAGCACACCCCACGGGTCCGTCGTGTCGGTCGCGCGCGCAGCCCGCCAGGTGGGCTGCGCCCAGTCGTTGCCGAGCGCGGTGATGCCGCCCGGGAGGCCGAGGACGTGCAGGCCGCCGATCGACAGCAGCGACGGGGTCGGGGACGCGCTGTCCCACCACGTCTCGGCACCGTCGACCTCGAGCGGTTCGCCGAGGACGTCGACGCGGAGTCGGTGCGCACCGGTCTCGGCGTACGCAGCGTCGCGGTCGACGACGGCGGCCAGGTAGCCGAGGTCATCCCAGGCGTACTCCGTGGTCGTACCGTCGGTGGCCGTGCGACGGACGCGGCGACCGAGCCCGTCGGAGACGTACTCGACGCGTTCGCCCGTCGCATCGTCGGTGCTCGCGAGGAGCGTGCCGGCGGCGTCGTGCTCGTGGCGCAGCAGGCGGTCCGCCAGCCGCTCGGCGACGAGGCGGCCGGCGGGGTCGTACTCCCATGCGGTGGCGATGCCGTCGGCGTGCTCGGCACGGATGAGCTGTCCGGCGTCGTCGTGCACGTACGACGTCGTCGCCCCGCCCTGCACCACGGCACGGATGCGGTCGTCGGCGTCGTGCTCGATCCGGGTGGTGTCGACGCCGTCGGTGGTCGTGGTGGTGTGGGCGACCAGTCGGCCGTTCTCCCAGCTCCAGGCGTGCACGACGTCGCCGACCGCGGCCTGGACGGGGCGTCCGGCGGGGTCGAGGACGAACGAGACGAGCGGGAGGCCCACCCGCTCCACGCCGACGAGCCGGCCGGCAGCGTCGCGACGGTAGGTGGTGCGCGTGCCGTCGGGCTCGGTGCGGGCCGTGCGGTTGCCGTCGGCGTCGTACTCCCACGTGACGGACCGGTCACCGCGGCTGCGTCGGACGAGCAGTCCCCGGCCGTCGTGCTGGAGTTCGTGGTCGAAGGCGCGGCCGTCTCCACCGCTGTGGTCGGTGACCACGACGGTGCGGGCGGCACGGTCGAAGCGGACCTCGGACACGGTGCGGCCGTCGACCGCGACGGTGTGCTGTCGCCCCGAGGAGTCGAAGGACCACGTGGTGGTGTGCCCGTCGGGGTCGGTCTGCCCGGTCTGGCGGCCGGCGGCGTCGTACGTGGCCGCGGTCTCACGGCCGAGCGGATCGGTCACGGCGACGACCCGGTCGGCGCCGTCGTACCGGTAGGTCGTCACGCCACCGAGCGGGTCGGTGACGCTCGTCACCCGACCGCGGAGGTCGTGTGTGAACCGGGTCACGCCTCCGAGTCCGTTGACCGCCTCGACGAGCTGCCCGGCGGCGTCGTAGCGGAACCGGCGCTGCCCGGATCGGACGTCCTGGACGCCGACCAGTCGGCCGGCGCCGTCCCAGCGGTAGCGGGCCGTGCCGGCGCCGGGGGTGATCCGCGTGGTCACCCGTCCGACGGCGTCGTAGGTGGTGCGTTCGACGTCACCGGTCGGCAGGGTCCTGGTGACGATGCGCCCGTCGGCGTCGTACCCGAGCTCGGTCCGTCCACCGAGCGGGTCGGTGCTGGCGGACGGTCGACCGCAGGCGTCGTACTCGTAGGTCGTCCGGGCGCCGGTGGGGCTGACGACGGCGGTCACCCGGCCGGCCAGGTCGCGCTCGAGTCGGGTCAGACCGCCCTCGCCGTCGACCAGTTCGACAGGCCGACCGCAGCGGTCGTAGGTGACCAGTTCAGCGCCGCCGTCGTCGCCGGTGGTCTCGACCGGTCGGCCGTACGCGTCGTGGCGGACCGTCGTGGTGCCGAAGGCGTCCCGCAACGTCGCGATGCCCGTGGCGACGTCGGTGGTGCCCTCCACGCTGACGCCCGTGGGGTCGGTGATCCCGGTGAGTGCACCGTTCCGGTCGTGGTCGCGTCGCCAGACGTTGCCGTCCGGGTCGACGGTCTCGCGCAGCCGGGACAGCGGGTCGTGCACGAAGCTCCAGCGACCGCCGTCGGGCAGTTCGAGCGCGGCGACGTTGCCGAGGTCGTCGAACGTGCGGGTGATGGTGCGTCCGAGCGGGTCGGTGGTGCGCTCGGCTTCACCGTTCACCCCGTACCCGTAGGCCGTGCGGGCACCGGTGGGGTCGGTCACGGCGACGATCCGGGAGCCCTCGTGTTCGAAGGTCCACTCGGCGCCGTCGGCGTCGCGACGGGAGGTCAGGCGTCCGGCCGCGTCGAACCGGTACTCGGTGCGGGCACCGGAGGGGGTGGTCACCGCGGTCGGTCGTCCGGCGGCGTCTCGCTCGACGCGCAGGACGTCGCCGAGGGCGTTCCGGGTCGCAACGAGTTCGCCGTGCTCGTCGTGTTCGAGCTCGACGGCGACACCCGTGGGGTCGACCGCGCGCCGGAGCAGTCCGCGTTCCCAGGTGAGTTCGCTGCGCCCGCCCTCGGGGTCGACGACGACCGACGGATCACGGTCGTCACCGGTGTACTCGTAGGTCACGACGGACCCGGTCTCGGTGACGACGGTGGTCACGCGGTCCTGGTCGTCGTACCCGTAGGTGATGTCCGCACCCGACGGCGTGACCGTCCGGGTCCGGCGGCCGCGGTCGTCGATGGCGTGGACGGTGACCGAGCCGTCGCGGTCCGTGACCGAGACCAGGCGACCGCGTGCGTCGTAGTGCATCGACTGGCGGGCGTCGTCGGTGTCCACGACCCCCACGAGTCGGCCCTTCGCGTCCGCGATCCACGTGTTCGACCGGGAGCCGTCCGGGTCGGAGACCACGGTGACGCGTCCGGGCAGGTAGGCGAAGCGCACGGTGCGGCCGTGCGGGGTGACCTGCTCGACGACGCGGCGGCGGTCGTCGTAGGTGTTGCGGGCCTCCACCACGCCGTGTTCGTCGACGACCGCGACGACCAGGCCGTCGTCGTCCCACTCGTAGGTGCGGGTGCCCGTCGGGGCGTGCACGTGCGTGAGCTGTCCGGCGTCGTCGTACTGGTACTCGACCCGGCGGCCGTCCGAGCCGCGGGCCACGACGATCCGACCGTCCAGCGACTCGACGTCGATCCAGCGTCCGCGCTCGTTCGCGAGACGGGAGACGGTGCCGTCGGCGCTCCGCTCGACCCGGACCGTCGTACCAGGACCGGTGCCGGCGGCGAGCCAGGTGCCGGACGGGGAGAACGCCCACCATCCACCGTCGGAGTCGCGGACGACGAGCTGATCGCCTTCGTGCGTGAGTCGGACGTACTCACCGACGGCGCGGTGCCAGCCCTCGCCGTCCCGCGGGAACCGGAGCACCCGGCCGTCGGCCTGGGTCAGGGTCGCACCCTCGTCGTCGACGGCCAGACCGGTCTCGAGGACGGAGGCCCATCCGCGGCCGAACACCCCGACGCGGTCGTCGAGCGAGTTGTACATGCGGGTGAGCCGGAGCTGCTCGGACGCCCCGGTGAAGCCGAGGTCGAGTTCCGACTCGAGGAAGTTGCCGGTCGCGGTGTTGACCGGGTCCAGGGAGTAGCCCGTCGTGGGCGGCGCACCGAAGGCCTGCGGGGGTTCGATCGTCAGGCCGGACCGCTCGGCGGAGACCCCGGCCCCCTGCAGCGCGGCCGCGAGGGCGACGTCGGACACCGTCGACACCGAACCGCTGCCGCCCGCTGCCTCGAACGCCGCCGCGACGGTGTTCGCCCACGTCACGTCGGCGTCGTTGGCGGTCAACCAGCCGTCGATCGCGGTGGCGACCCCGTGCGCGCTGATCGACCCCCACTTGCAGCGGCTGGCGAAGTCGTCGAGTTTGCCACGGAGCGCCGAACCGCGGCCCGTCAGCTGCCCGTTGAGGTCGGACGACCCCGTGGCGAAGGAGCGGAGGTCGGCCGGCCGGGCGGAGGACGTCCCGCCGCTCCCGCCGCCACCGGAACCCGGAGTGGGCGTCTGACGCGTGCCGGCGGGTGGGGTGCTCGCCTGGAACACCGGCTCGGGCTCCGGGGCCTCCGACGGCGGCTTGTCCTCACCGAACAGCCAGTCGTGGCCGACCTCGAGCAGGTTGCGTTCGTCGTGTTCCTTCTGCCAGTCGCGAGCACGCTTGCGTCGGGCGTTCTCCTGCTCCGCCGCGGTCTTCAGGATCCGGACCCAGCCCGCGACGTCGCGGAGGGTCCCGGTGAGCCGGGTGGCGTCGGTCGCGGCGGTCGTGGCGTTCTGACCGAAGAGGTCGGCGAAGTGTCCCCGGAAGTCCGTCGCCGCGGTGGTGACGTACGACGAGCGGCTGGCGGACTGACCCTCGATCGCATCGGCGGTGGACGTCAGCTCCGCGATGAGCGCGTCGGCCGTCGCGTTGTCGAACTCGAGTGGTGCTGCCCCGTGCAAGTCGCTCATGTGCCGTCCCCCGGTCGTCGTCCTGATCGTGCTGATCGTGCTGGTGGTGCTGGTCGTGGTGGTGCTGGTCGTGCACGTGACACGACCCCTGCAGACGACAGCAGCCCGGCCCGTCGAACTGGTCGACGGCCCGGGCGCTGTCCGAGCAGCTGCTTACGCGCCGCCACCCGCGGTGAAGATGTCCTGCGAGATCTTGTCGAGCTGCGTGCGGAGCTGCTCGAGTTCGGTCTTCGCCTTGTCCAGCGCAGCCTTCGTCTCGGGCCAGGTCGACCCACGGAAGTTCGACGCCAGCGGGCCGTCCCACACGTTCGAGTCGGACAGGATGCGCCCCTGGGCGTCGAGCTGCGAGATCTGGTCCGTGAACCCACCGTTCACGATGGACTGGATCTGACGGATGGCGGTCTTCGCCTGTTCGGTCGAAAGCACACGCGACATGGTGAACCCCTCATTCTCTTCGTACCTGCACCCCCGCGCAGAAGATCCCCCGGAGGCTCTGACGTCGTCCACCATACCGGCTCGCAGAGCCGACGGACCAGGTTCTCCACAGACATGACGGGAGGCCCGCCACCAGCTGGTGTCGGGCCTCCCGTCAGGCGGATGCGCGCATCAGCGCGCGACCGTCTCAGTCGCGGTCGTCGCGGGTCTGCCGCGGCTTGCGGGTGTCGCCGTAGCCGCCGCGGTCGTCTCGCGAGCCCCGGTCGCCGTAGGGGGCGCCGTCACGACGCGTGCCGCTGTCGCGACGGATGCTGCCACGACGGTCCGGCTGGATCTCGATGAGCTTGCCGCTGATCCGGGTGTCGCGCAGACGGTCGAGGACGTCCGAGCCCATGTCCGACGGCAGCTCGACGACCGAGAAGTCCGGGCGGATCTGGATCGCACCGAAGTCGTCGCGACGCAGCCCGCCCTCGTTCGCGAGTGCGCCGACGATCTGGCGCGGCTCGACGCGGTGGCGACGGCCGACCTCGATGCGGTAGGCGGTCATCGGCACCGAACGACGACGACGGTCACCACCGTCACGCTCGCGGTCGCCGTCCCGCGCGGGGCGGTCGTCACGGCTGCGGCGCTCGTCGCGCTCGATCTGCTGGCGGGCACGGTCGTCGGCCGGGTCGAGGAGCAGCGGGGTGTCGCCCTGCGCGACGACGGCGAGCGCCGCGGCGACGTCGGACTCCGGCACGTCGTGGTGTTCGACGTAGTGGGCGATGATGTCGCGGAACGCGCTGACGCGGGTCTGCTGCTCGAGCGCCGCGGTGATGGCGTCGTCGAAGCGGGTCAGACGCGTGGAGTTGACGTCCTCGACGCTCGGCAGCTGCATCTGCGTGAGCGGCTGACGGGTGGCCTTCTCGATCGCGGTGAGCAGGCGACGCTCGCGCGGGGTCACGAAGCTGATCGCGGCACCCGAACGGCCGGCACGCCCGGTGCGACCGATGCGGTGCACGTAGGACTCGGTGTCGATCGGGATGTCGAAGTTCACCACGTGCGTGATCCGGTCGACGTCGAGGCCGCGGGCGGCGACGTCGGTGGCGACCAGGATGTCGAGCTTGCCGGACTTCAGCTGGTTGACGGTCCGCTCGCGCTGGGCCTGAGCGACGTCACCGCTGATGGCGGCGGCGGCGTACCCGCGGGCCCGGAGCTTCTCGGCCAGGGTCTCGGTCTCGCTCTTGGTGCGGACGAAGATGATCATGCCCTCGAAGTCCTCGACCTCGAGGATGCGGGTGAGTGCGTCGACCTTCTGCGGGTACGACACGACGAGGTAGCGCTGCGTCGTGTTCGCCGAGGTGGTGGTCTTGGCCTTCACCGTGATCTCGGCGGGGTCGTTCAGGTACTGCTTCGAGATGCGTCGGATCTGCGCGGGCATCGTGGCCGAGAACAGCGCGACCTGCTTGGTGTCCGGCGTCTCGGCGAGGATCGTCTCGACGTCCTCGGCGAAGCCCATCTTGAGCATCTCGTCGGCCTCGTCGAGCACCAGGTACTTCAGCTCGGACAGGTCGAGCGTGCCCTTCGCGATGTGGTCCATGATGCGACCGGGCGTGCCCACGACGACGTCGACGCCGCGACGGAGGGCGGAGAGTTGGACGCCGTACGCCTGACCGCCGTAGACGGGGAGGACGTGCACGTTCTTCATGTGGGAGGCGTACTGCTCGAACGCCTCGCAGACCTGGAGCGCGAGCTCACGGGTCGGGGACAGCACGAGCGCCTGCGGCAGCTTCGCGCCGGACTCCATGCGGGACAGGACGGGCAGCGCGAAGGCGGCCGTCTTGCCGGTACCGGTCTGGGCGAGGCCGACGACGTCGCGGCCCTCGAGCAGGATCGGGATGGTGGCCGCCTGGATGGCGGAGGGGGTCTCGTACCCGATGTCCTTGACGGCCTTGAGGACGGGTTCGCTGAGCCCGAGGTCGGCGAAGGTGATCACGGGCTCCTCGTCGACGGCTTCGGCGGGGGTGGTGTTCTCGGTGCTCATAGAGGAACGGTATCCCGTTTTCGGCCCGGGCCCCAGACAGACGGGAGGCGCGGGGCGGTCTCGCCACGTGCCTCCCGGCCGTCACGGGGTCGGTTCAGACGACGGACCAGCCGCCGTCGCTCGGCAGGACGGCCCCGTTGACGTTCGCGGAGTCGTCGCTGAGCAGCCACGTGATGGCGGCGGCGAGCTGCTCCGGCTGGGCGACCGGCGGGATGGTGGTCTGCATGATCGGGCCGACCCGGCGGGCCGCGTACTCGCTCTTCATCGGCGCCTCGATGTTGGTCGCGACCGCACCCGGAGCGACCGCGTTGGCGCGGATGCCCTGGGGTCCGTGGAAGAACGCGACGCTCTTCGTGTACCCGGCGATGGCGTGCTTGGACGACGTGTAGGCCGCGCCCGCGGCGGAGGCCTTGAGCGCTGCCTCGGACGCGACGTTGACGACGGAGCCCTTGCCGGCCGCGATCATCAGCGGCAGCACGGCGCGGGTCAGGCGCATCGGGCCGGTGACGTTGACGCTGAAGACACGCTCCCAGGTGGCGTCGTCGACCTCGTCCGGCGGCAGGAAGGCGTCCATGATCCCGGCGACGTTCGCGAGCCCGTCGATGCGGTCACCGGCGGCGGCGATGAGCGCGTCGATGGTGTCGCTCGCGGCGACGTCCCCGACCACGGTCTCGACGTCGAGGCCCGCGAGTTCGGTGCGGAGCGCATCGAGGCGGTCGGCGACGACGTCGGTGGCGATGACGCGGCCGCCCTCCTGCGCGATGCGGGTGGCCGTGGCGCGTCCGATGCCGGATCCCGCTCCGGTGACGATGATGGTCGAGCCGGCGAACCGTCCGGCGGTGGTGTCGGTCATGGTGTCTCCTCCTTGCGTCGCGCTGCCTGCGCACCACAGTTGTAGCACTCAGTGCCGAAAGGGAGCCATGAGCGACCGCACCACGGGCCGTCCCCGCACGATCGACCCGGACGTGGTGTCCCTCGTCGCGCTCCGGATGTTCGACGAGCGCACGTACGACGCCGTCTCGATGGACGACGTCGCGTCCGAGGCCGGGATCAGTCGACGCTCCCTGTTCCGGCTCTTCCCCACCAAGGGCTCGCTGGTGTGGGGCGGCCTCGACGCCTTCCGGGAACGGTTCGAGGACGCCCTCGACGAGCGACCGGACGACGAGCCGTCGGCGACCGCCCTCCGCGCCTCGTACCGGATCGCGGCGACCTTCCCGGAGGACGCCGTCGAGGTGACGCGTCGACGGCTCCGCGTGATCCGGGCGAACCCGAGTCTCGCGCAGGAGGGGGCCTTCTTCGTCACCGAGCTCGAACGGACGCTGGTCACGTTCGTGGCCGGGCGGGACGGGGTGTCCGAGGACGACCTCGACGTCCGGGTGCGCTGCGCGGTCTTCGCGGCGGCGGCGGACGCGGCGCTGACCTGGTGGGCGCAGCACGGCGAGGGCGGGCCGGCCGAGGTCGTCGACCGGGTCCTGGCCGGCCTGGCCTGAGCCGGGGGACTCCGCTACGGAGCCGGTTCTCCGTCCGCGGTGTCGGTGCCCGCGGTACCCGCATCCCCGATGCCCCCACCCTCGCCCTCGCCGCCAGCGCCGAGCACCGCGGCGGCACGGTCGTTGAACCGGGTGAGGAGCCGGGCGAAGTCGCGCAACTCGTCGCCGCGGAAGACGCTCGTGACGTCGTCGAACACGGCGTCACCCTGCGCGTCGAGCCCGTCCAGCAGGGCGCGTCCGGCCGGCGCCAGGCCGAGCAGGGCCGCGCGGCCGTCGTCCGGGTCCGGGGCGGTGCGGACGTACCCTGCCTCGACGAGCCCCGCGATCCGCCGACTGACCACCGGGCGCGACAGTCCGGTGCGTTCCGCGACGGCGGTCGAGCGGACCTCCCCCAGTCGCTCGACGGCTCGGAGGATCACCCGCGCGGTCGGGTCGAGGCCGCCGGACTGCTCGATGAGCACGGTGCGCAGGGTCTGCCGCACCCAGAGCCGGTCGAGTTGTCGCCGGAGCAGCCGCTCGGCCTCGGCTCGGTCGTCGTCGTTCCGGTCGTCCTCGGGCACGGCGACATCGTACGACGCGCCAACTAGTTGCTTGCAGAACGCAACGGATGTAAAGTTGCGGAGCCTGCAAGGTTTCAGGTTGCGCAGCGGCCCCTCCGTGGCCCCCGCACCCGCCTCGCCTCCGCCCGACGGCGCACTCGCCGTCCGGCACGTCGAACCAGAAGGACCCGCATTGTCAACAGCCACCGCACAGACGCCGGTGCCGGGCCGGAGCGCCGCCACCCCCGGTGCGCCCGGTCAGCAACCCCTGATGACCCACCGTCAGATCCTGCTCGTCATCTACGGGCTGATGGCGGGCATGTTCCTGTCCTCCCTCGGACAGACGGTCTTCGGCACCGCGATCCGCACCATCGGGGACGACCTGCACGGTCTCGACCAGCAGGCCTGGGTCACCACCGCCTACCTGATCACCTCGACGATCGCGACGCCGATCTACGGCAAGCTCTCCGACATCTTCGGCCGCCGGCCGCTCTACATCTTCGGCATCGTGGTCTTCATCGTCGGCGCCGTGCTGTCGTCGATGTCCACGTCGATGCTCATGCTCGCCGCCTTCCGCGCGGTCCAGGGCATCGGGGCCGGCGCGCTGATGTCGCTGCCGCTCGCGATCATGGGCGACATCCTCGCCCCGCGTGAGCGCGCCAAGTACCAGGGCTACTTCCTCGCCGTCTTCGGCATCTCCTCGGTCATCGGCCCGCTCATCGGCGGCCTGCTCGCCGGCGCGTCCGAGATCCTCTTCATCACCGGCTGGCGCTGGGTGCTCCTCATCAACGTGCCGATCGGCATCGCCGCGCTCGCCATGGTGATCGTGTTCCTGCACCTGCCCAAGGTGCACGACAAGCGGGACAAGCCGGTCGTCGACTGGTGGGGCGCGGCCTCGGTCATCGTCACCCTCGTCCCGCTGCTGCTCGTCGCAGAACAGGGCCGCACCTGGGGCTGGGGCTCCCCCGCCGCACTCGCCTGCTACGTCATCGGCGCCGTCGGCCTCGTCGCACTGCTGCTCATCGAGTCGAAGATGGGCGACGCGGCGATCATCCCGCTGAAGCTCTTCCGCTCGGGCACGTTCTCGATGGCGACCGTCATCGGCTTCCTCGTCGGTTTCGCGATGTTCGGCGCCATGCTGACCATCCCGCTGTACCTGCAGATCGTCGTCGGTCTCAGCCCGACCGAGTCCGGCTTCGCCACGCTCCCCCTGGTCGGCGGCCTGATGATCGCCTCGATCACCTCGGGTCAGATCGTCGCCCGCGTCGGCCGCTACCGGATCTTCCCGGTCATCGGCACCGCGCTGGTGTCCGCCGGCTACGTCGTCCTGACCTTCATGACGATCGACAAGCCGCTCTGGTTCCTGATGATCGGCATGTTCCTCATCGGTCTCGGACTCGGTTCGGTCATGCAGTCCCTGACGCTCGCGTCACAGGGCTCCGTCGAGGCCAAGGACATGGGCGTCGCGACCAGCTCGGCGACCTTCTTCCGCCAGATCGGTGGCACGCTCGGCACCGCCGTGCTCCTCTCGATCCTGTTCTCGGTGATGCCCGCCAACATCGTGCACGCCACCGCGAACAAGGCCGACCTGACCGACGCACTCGACGCGGCGCTCAACCCGACCGTCGCCAGCGCGAAGGCCAACCAGGGCGTGATGGACCAGATCTGGGACCCGATCGTCGACCCGATCCAGGACGAGATCGACTCCGGGCTCGCCCGCGGCACCACCGCCGCGAAGCAGGCCGCCGACCAGGCCGTCACCCAGCAGGTCACTGCCGCGGTCCAGGCGCAGGTCACCGCCGGGACGATCCCGGCGGCCGCCGCCCCCACCGTGATCGCCCAGCAGGTCGCCGACGCCACCCCGCAGGCCGAGGCCACCGCACTCGCGACGGCTGCCGACCGGGCGCACGCCAGCGTCGTCGACGGACGGCTCGCGGTCGACTGGACCGACGCCGGACAGCGCACCTACTGGGTCGACCAGGTCGTCCCCGACCTCGTCAAGCAGATCGACGAGGGCGCGAACGGCGACTCGAGCGCCTCGGCCACGAACGACACCTCGTTCCTGACCGGAGCCGACTCCCGGCTGACCCGCCCGTTCATGGCCGGCTTCAACGCCTCGTCCGTCACGATCTACTGGGTCGGACTCGGCGTGATCCTGCTCGCGTTCGTGCTCACCTGGTTCTTCAAGGTGCCGCCGCTGCGCCAGCGCTCGGCCCTGCAGGAGCAGGCGGACATGTCCGCCGAGGCACAGCTCGAGGCCGACGCCGGCCTGGCCGCGGCCGAAGCCGGCTCCTTCACCGGTCCGATGACCGGATCCACACCGACCCAGCGTCGGTGACCACCCGGGCCGCCCGCGCACACCGGTCCCGACCGGCAGCGCGGGCGGCCCGCCCCACTTCTCCCCCACCGGAGGTCGCCCGTGTCCCCCACGGCAGCACCCGCACACGACAGCCCTGCGGTCGACGGCAACACCGAGCCCTGCACGCTCCGCGAACGCAAGAAGCAGCAGACCCGGCAGGCGATCCACGACGCGGCTCTCACCCGCATCACCGACCACGGCCTGGACGGCGTCACCGTCGAGCAGATCTGCGCCGACGCCGACGTCTCCCCGCGCACGTTCTTCAACTACTTCTCGTCGAAGGCCCACGCCGCGATCGGTCTCGACACCGTCGACGTCCCCGACTCCGTCCGCGACCGGTTCGCCGCCGCTGACGGGCCACTCGTCGACGACGTCTGCGACCTCGTCGCCCACACCGTCCCGCTCTCCGCGGACCGCGCCCGCACGAAGGAGCTGCTGGTCCGCCGCCCGGAGATGACGCCGATGGTGATGCGCTGGATGGCCGAGTCCCGGAAGTCGCTCGTCGCCGCCGTCACCACGCGGACCGACGAGGACACCGCCCGGACCGCCGTCGCCCTGGTGATGTCGGCCCTCACGGAGGTCGCGCACCGCTTCACCGTGCTGGACCAGGCGGACCTGGCCACGCGCCTCCGCGCCGTCGTCGCCGAGATGGTCGCGCTCGTCACCGATCGCTGACGGCCCGAGGCGCCTGCGGAAGGCCGGCCGACAGGGGACGCAGCCCGGACCCAGGACGTCGCGGTCGGCCGGACGGCCGAACGGCCGGACGGCCGGACGGCCGGACGGCCGAACGGGAGGCACGTGACGGCTGTGATCCAAGCCTCCCGTCCGGAGCCGGTCACCCCGCGACCGACACCCGAGAGCGCTGCTCAGGAGCGGTCGCCGGACCGGCGGAGCGCGCGCAGGTCGCGGAGGAAGGCGGTCGGCGTGGTGCCCCGTTCCTCCTTGAAGAGCTGCTGGAGCCGGCGGGGGCGCAAGCCGGCGGCCGCGGCGATGTCGGCGACCGTGCAGCCGTCGTCGAGGTGCGCCTCGATGTAGCCCACCGCCTGGCGGATGCGCCACGAGGACCGGCCGTCGGGGCGCTGCGCGGTGGCCGCCCGGAGCGTCGCCGAAGGGCCCTCCCCGAACCGGGCACGGTAGGCGGTCGCGAAGCGGCTGGGGTTCGTGAACCGCCAGCGGCGTGCGACCTCCAGGACGCTGTTCGGTGACGCTCCGCGGAGGAGCTCCCGCCGGACCTCGTCCAGCCGCTGGTCGCGGAGGAACCCGTTCGGCGTGACGCCGAGCGTGCGCGCGAAGACCTCCTGCAGGCCGCGCTCGCTCAGGCCCGCGGCGGCGGCGATGGCGGGCACCGAGGGTCGGTCTCGGGCGTGCTCCTCGACGAAGGCGATGGCGTCCCGCAGGTGACTGGCGGTCGGGACGTCGTCACCGCGGTCCCGGAGCGGGAAGGTGTCGAGGACGACGGTCGCGAGCCGTCGGTTCAGGGCCGTCCGCATCGCGCCGCGGACCCGGTCGTCCATCAGGGTCGGACTGACCTCGCCGAGCAGCCGACGGAGCGGTTCGTGACGGGCGACCCGCTCGTCCTGCTGGTCGAACAGGACCGGCCCGTCGGGCATCGGGTACCCGAGTTCCCCCGCGGTCTTGCGGAGGAAGGCATCGGAGATGTGCACGCCGTTGTAGACGGTCTCCTCGGATGCGAAGCGGTACGCCTCGGACGCGGACGCGATGTACGGGCTGCCCGGTTCGATCACGCGTGACCGGTCCGCGAAGTGCATCTCGAGGCGACCGCGCTGCAGCCAGAACACCACGTGGTCGTCGCGCGGTCCGATGACGCCACCGCGACGGCCACCGCGGGCGTTCATGGTGCGGAGCGTCAGGTCGTCGTCACCGATGACGAAGTACTCGTACCGTGTGCCCTCGGCCGCGAAGGTGTCGGTGGCGACGGTCGTGTCGCGCCGGAGGTCCTGGCCGGAGTACTCGGAGCGGAAGATCGCCGTGTAGTCCGAGCCGCCCGCGTCCGTGAACCGCTGTCTGCGGAACCCGTTGTCGTGGTGGATCGGTGGCACGCAGCCATCATCTCATCCGCAGAACGCGGATGTCCGGGCTGTACCCGGACCGTGGAGAGGACCGCTCAGGTGCGGATCAGCGGTGCCCAGAACGCATCTGCGCCGTCCTGCTGCACGGCGTCGCCCTCGAAGCGCCAGCCGTACCCCCCGACGAACTGCTGCGCGGCCGCGAGCTCGTCGACGCCGTCGTCCTGCGACCGGTCGAACAGGTGCACGCCGTGGCCGATCGCGACACCGCTGTCGCTCACGAGCGTGAGGTCCCACCGACCCTCTTCGGAGCGCTCGATGCGGACGACGGCGGCCTGGTCTGCGGAGAAGTCGGACATGTCGCCGAGCCTACGCACGCAGTCGGACGCCGGTGCGAGGGTCGGTCAGACGACGGTGAAGAAGTCGGCGTAGGTGGGCTCGGCGGGTGTCGACCCGGCCGTGCGGCGGGAGACCATCGCGTCGATCTCGTCGGGGTGGCTGAGCCCGCGGCGGTGCCATTCGTCGGCCTGCAGCCGGAGTTCGTGGAGGGAGGGTCGGACGCGCTCGTTCACGGTGCGCTCTTCCTGCTGGTGCGCCCGACCCGAAGGGTTCGGAGGCGCAGGGACAGCATCCCCCGCGCACCCCGCCCGACCAAGCCGCGCGGCCCGTGGAGTACGCCCGCTGGACACGGTGTCCGGTCCGCGCACCGGCAGCGCTCCGGGCCGGTCGGACGGCGGCCGCGCGCCGGCGGTGACGACGCACGGTCCGACCGAGCGGGCTGAGCCGACGGCAGGCCCGTCACACGCTCCGACGGCGGCGGAGCGTCGCCGACGGCGGCTCTCCGAACGTGGCCGCGTAGGCGCCCGAGAACCTGCCGAGGTGCCCGACGCCCCAGCCGACGGCGATCTGCGCGACGGTGGCGGTGTCCGGGTCGGCTGCGCTGAGCTCGGCGCGTACCCGGTGCAGCCGGACCTGGCGCAGGAAGTGCATCGGGGACGCTCCGGTGTGCCGACGGAACGACGCCTGCAGGGACCGCACGGCGACCCCGGCGGCGACACTGACGTCCGTGATCGTGATCGGCCGACGGGCGTTCGCCACCATCCACTCCTGCGCGAGCCGCATGGTCGCCGGTCCGGCACTGAGCAGCCCCGTCGGCGGGACGGGACGAGCGTCGAAGGTGCCGACGACGGCCTCTGCGACGGTCGTGTTGAGTGCCGAGCGTCGGTCGCGACCGGTCGTGGGGTCGAACAGCGCCGCGGCCGACGCCGACACCACCGCGCGGAGCTGTCGGAGTGCCGCGGGGTCCGGGTGGCGTGCGAACTGCAGCGGTGCCGGCAGGTCCCCCTGGCGCGCGGCGGCGACGGACTGCAGGAACGTCCGGTCGAAGCGGATGACGTGCTGCACGGTCGGTGCCGCGCGGAACGTGAAGTCCCGCCCGGCCGGGTACATCACCGGGACGCCCGGCAGCATCTCGACGGGGTCGGATGAACCGGTGTCGAGCAGGATCCCCGGCGCGGAGGCCCATGCCAGCACGTAGTCGTCACCGGGGTCGATCGTCCCCCAGCGGCGGGCAGCGACGGACGAGGTGCCGACCGTGACGTGGTCGTCCCCGACCGCCCGGTACCGCCACGAGAACCCCTCGGACGCAGCGTCCCCGATGTGGATGTCCTGGCTCGAGTAGACACCTTCGTAGAACGCGACCGCTTCGTCGACGGCGATGCCGCGACGGTCGACGTGCACCAGGGGTTGTTCGACTGAGTCCATGCACTCCCAGCATGCCGTGGACCACCGACAGACGCGCCACCGACGACGAAGAGCCCCGCACCGGTCGGTGCGGGGCTCTCCGGTCCGGCGACGAGCGCCGGGGAGGGTGTCAGGCGCGGGCGCCGCGACGACCGGTGATCGCACCCCAGATGAGGAGGACGATGATCGCACCGACGATCGCGATGATCCACGACTGGATGCTGAAGAAGCCGTCGTAGCCCACGTTGAAGATGAGGCCGCCGAGCCAGCCGCCGATGAGGGCGCCGATGACACCGAGGACGAGCGTGGCGATCCAGCCGCCACCCTGGCGACCGGGGAGGATCAGCTTGGCGATGGCGCCGGCGATGAGGCCGAGCAGGATGAAGCCGAGGAAGCTCATGGGAGTGCCTTTCAGGACGGGCACCGTGAGGTGCCGTTGTGGAGCAGGTGTGCCGCCCGGAGGGGCGGCGGAGCGGTCGAGTTCGACGCTCCCGGACGGGCGGTACCGGTCAGTTGCTGACCAGTGGTGCCGATCAGATGCTGTCGAGCAGACCGTCACGCGACTGCTCTGCGAACAGAGCGGTCATGTCGATGGCTTCGGTCGGGGTGTCCCCGTCCACGAATGAGGTGCTCGCGGGCGTCGAGTGCATCTGACCGGTCCTTCCGAGGTGCTGCATGTACCGCTCCACTCTGCTCTCCGGAAAGTAGTTAGGCACACTACACAGTCAGTGATGCGCTCAGCGGACAATCGCCGACGGGCAGCGTCGGCCGAGAAGCGAGACCAGCGGCCGGAGACGACCGGCAGACGTCGCCCGCGATCTGACGAGCCGATCGCGAGCCAGACGCCGCGCGGCCTGCGCCGGGCGGCGGCCACCTGACGGCGGATCCGCCGCTCAGCCCAGGACGTCACGGTCGGGCGGTTGTGGTGTCGGCCGGAGCCGTGTCCTCATGCGTGTCGGCACGCACGGTCTCGGCCACACGGCGCACGTCGTCCGCCGCGTCCGACGCCGCGCCGCGCACGGACTCGACGGCTTCGTCGAGCTCCTGAGGCTCGTCGTCGAACGGGCCGTGCACGTCGAGGACGCGGACGCCGACCTCGACGTGGTCGGGCAGTTCGGCGAGCTGGACGAGGGCGGCACGGACCTTCATGCGGACCTCGGCCGCGACCTCCATCACGGGGTGCGGGTAGCTGACGACGACGGCGACCGAGACGTCGAGCGTGTCGTCGGAGTCGTCGACGCGGACGCCGAGCGCGCTGCCGCTGCGTCCGAGTCGGCTGCGGACCTGGTCGGCCGCACGCTCGGTGAGCCCGCCGAGGTGGTGGACCCCGTCGACGCCGAGGGCCGTGACCGCTGCGGTCCGGGCGGCGACGGTGACGGCTGCGGCGTCCTCGGGGAGCGGGGCGGTCAGGGACGCGGGCAGGTCAACGGGGGTGCGCTGCGCGGACGCGTGCGGGTCGTGCTGCACGAGCGTGTCGGTTCGGGTGTCGTTCTGCATGCTCTCCTCCTCGGATCGAGCGGGCCGTGAGCGCACGACGGGGCATCGCGCTCGAACGCGCGCGAGCCCCGTCGTGTCAGCTGGTCGAGCGTTCGACCGCGGTTGGTGGTGAGGGTGGTGCTGGTGGTGCCGCGGCCGGGAGGCCCGTGACACGTCCGTCAGACGACGCGCCTGGCCTTCGAGAGGGCCGAGCGCGTGCCGCCGGTGAGGTGGACCAGGATCGGCACCTCACGACCGAGGGTCCGGTCGAGAGTGGCGATCGCGGAGTCGACGGCGTCGAGGACCGTGACCGCGTCCCCGCCGCGGCGGACCGCGACACGGAGCCGTGCGGCTCGCTGCTTGCGCACCGTGTACATGTCGACCTTCGACGAGACGACGTCGTGCACGCCGGCCAGTTCGTGGTCGATGACGTCGCGGACGAGGGCCACGTTGACGGTGACCTCGTCGTCGCCCTGGGCTTCACGGACGGCGACGGCGGTGCCGCCACGGCCGCGTGTGACGACCCAGACGAGGGCGAGGACGACCACGACGAGGCAGGCCGCGGCGACGATCCACAGGGACGTCGCGGGGACCTCCACGCGATCGGGGAACGTCAGGGACGGCTGCAGCGCATCACGGACGACCGGCAGGACTCCGGCGCCCATGGCCAGGCCGATGACGACGGCGACGAGTCCGAGCACGAACAGGATGATCCGGTTCAGGGTGCGGTTGCTCGAGGTCATGACAGTGCGCCCTTCTCGCTGACACGGACGGTGACTTGGCGGCCGAACCGGTCGTCCAGGCGGCCCAGGTGTTCGGCGACGGCGCGCTCGACGGCTGCCGAGTCCACCGGGATGCCGGACATCGGGACGACGTGCACCTCGGTGCGGGCACCACGGGCGCTCGCGGTGGTGTGCGCGTCGGGCACGCCGGCGGCGACGCCGGCGGCGTTCCGGGCGGTCGACGCGATGATCGACGAGTCGATGACCACGGCGCCGCGGTCGTGCGGCACCACTGCGCGGTGCTGGCGGCCGGGCTTCAGGGACAGGACGACGAGGACCACACCCGCGATGACGAGCACCGCGGCGATGACCTCGATCAGGGTGACGAAGGTCTGGTCCGGCTGGAGTGCGGCGTCGACCGCGGTCTGCGGGTCGGCCAGCAGTGGCGCCGCCCCGACCGCTCGGAGGACCGACTCGGTGCCGATCCACGCCGCGACCAGCACGAGCACCACCAACGCCACGGACACCGCCGTGGACCGGGAACGGTGCACGCTGCGGCGACGCAACCGACGTTCGACGGGACTGCTGCTCATGGGGTTCTCCTCGTCAACGGACCCGGGCCTCGCGCTCGCGCACGATCCCGGTCAGCTCGATGCGCGCCGACCCGACACGACGTCCGGTGAGGGCGCTGACGCGACTCCGGACCTCGGCCGCTGCGGTCGTCGCCGCCTGGACCAGGTCGGTGCCGGCGGCGACCGGACCGGTGATCTCCAGGGCCAACGCCCCGTGAGCGTCGCCGAGCTCCACCCGCACCCGCTTCGCGGGCGCGCCGAGCCGCTCAGCGGCGACGGCGCGCGCGCACGAGGTCAAGGCGCGGGTGGTGATCTCGACTCGGCCCGGAACGGTGCCCGGGCCGCCGGTCACCGGGAGCTCCGACGCCCGGTCAGCACGTCGGTCAGGGCGTTCCGGTCGATCCGGCCGGTGACGAGGGCTGCGACGAGCCCTCCGACGGCGGCGAACACGACGACCAGGACGAAGCCCCAGAAGCCGAACTGCAGCGCGACGACCGCGAGGATGGCGCCGATCAGGGCACCGCTCAGTGTGGCGCTCATGCGACTCGCGACTCCTTCTTGTCCTCGTCCTCGTCGTCGTCACCCGGGATGAAGACGTCCTGGATCGTCACGTTCACCTCGGCGACCTCCATGCCGACGATCTGCTCGATGGCGCGGGAGACCGACGCGCGGACGCCCTCGGCGACCTGCTGCAGCGGCACCGGGTACTCGGCGACGATGGTGATGTCCGCGGCGACCTGCTTCTCGCCGACCTCGACCTTGACGCCCTGCGAGAGGTCGCGCTGGCCGATGGCGTCACGGAGTGCACCGATGGCACGGGCTGCGCCGCCGCCGAGGCTGTGGACGCCGTTGACCTCGCGGGCGGCGATGCCGGCGACCTTCGAGACGACGGCGTCGTCGATGACGGTCTTGCCGGTGGCGCCGCGGTCGCCGGTGTTCATCGACGTCGTCGCGCTGGTGGCGAGGACGGTCGGGGTGGTCGTGGTGGTCGTGGTGTCGGCCATGGTGGCTCCTTCCGAGTGGCCCGCCGGGTGTTCCCAGCGGGTGCTGTTCACGGATGAGACGGGCTGGGGAGGACGTTCGTCACGGCCTCGCCACGACTTCCAGGCGCATTCCAGGAACGCGCCGTTCCCGCGGTCAGATCTGTACCCCGGACCGCGTTCCGTGCCGATTGCGGCTCCGACGGTGCGCGGCCCGCGTGATCCGGACGGGCCACGGATCGGCGTATGCAACGCGATCGGCGCGAGTCGGGCCTCCAGTCTGGGACGGCTCGCAGGCGGGCCTCGCACGGACGAGGGGTACAGCGTGCTGAAGGACGGGACGGCCGGGCCGGTAGGAACGAGTCATGACGGCGACCGCGTTCTGCCTCCACGCCCTCGGGTCCAGTTCCGAGGAGTTCGCGGCGCTCCGAGCGGAACTCAGCGGCACCCTCGACCTGGTCGGCATCGACCTCCCCGGCTTCGGGAGCAGCTCCGCCGTGACCGGGACGACCGTCGAGGAGATGGCCGTGCTCGTCGAGCGGGCCATCGGCACGAGTGGCGCCACGGAGTGGGCTCTCGTCGGTCACTCGATGGGTGGCAAGGTCGCCTCGGTCGTCGCCGGCCGCACCATGAGCGGCGCGAACGGCCTGTTCGGGCTCCGAGCCGTCGTGCTGCTGGCCGCCTCGCCGCTCTCCCCGGAGCCGATGGACGAGGAGCGTCGCGCGACGATGCTGGCATGGGCAGCCGACCACGAGATCGGACCCGACGAGGCGGCCGAGTTCGTCGACGCGAACACCGCCCACCGACTCGCTCCCGAGCCGTACGCGTCGGCGGTCCACGACGTGCAGCGCGCCGACCGCGGAGCCTGGACCGCCTGGCTGCTCCGCGGCAGCCGCGAGGACTGGTCCGACACGATCGCCCCGAGCCCGGTGCCAGCACTCGTGCTGGCCGGCGCCGAGGACGGCGACCTGGGGCCGGACGCGCAACGGGAGTTGAACCTGCCGCACTGGCCGCAGGGCGAGTTCGACGTCGTGCCGGGTGCCGCGCACCTCCTGCCGTGGGAGCAGCCCCGGGGCGTCGCCGACCGGATCCGCTCCTTCTGGGAGCGCCGCGTCGACCACGGTCCCACCGTCCCGACCGTGTCGGCGCGGCTCATCGCCTCGCCACGCGTGAGCGCCCGGACCCGAGCGGTCCTCGCGGCCCGCGCACTGCCGGACGACCCGGCGGCGCAACCGCGCGCACTCTCCGTCGCGCAGCTGGCCACCCTCCGCGCCGTCGCCCGCGTCGTCGTACCGCAGCCTGACGAGCACCAGGTCGACCTGGCCCTCCGCGTCGACGCCCAGCTCGCCGACGGCCTCGGTGACGGATGGCGCGTCGACGGACTGCCCGCCGACCCGGACGCCTACCGGGCCGCACTCGACGCGCTCGCCCCGGAGGCCGCGGTCTCGGACGAGCACCTCGCCGGCGTCCTCGACGCGGTCGACGACGGCTCGTACAGCCCCGTCGGCGGCACCACGGTCGGTGGCGCCCCCGTCGGTGGGGTCCTCGACGCCGGGCAGCTGCGTGCCTGGTTCAAGGACGCCGGTGTCGACCTCGTCAAACAGTGGCTCGCCCACCCGGCGACGATGGCCGCGATCGACTACGACGGCTTCGCCAACGGCGGGGACGGCGTCCGCAAACAGGGTTTCCAACTGCTGGGAGCCGGACAACGCGAAGCGTGGGAACCGGACGGAGCAACACCATGAGGCTCGAACACCAGCGGCGCCACGGCGAGGACGAGATCGTGGACGTCGTCGTGGTCGGTACGGGGGCCGGCGGCGCGCCGTTGCTCGCGAGCCTGGCCCGGGCGGGCCTGCGGGTCGTCGCGCTGGAGGCCGGCCGCAACACCGAGCCGGGCGACCACCTGCCCGACGAGGTCGAGGCTCCCGCGGACATCAACTGGATGGAGGAGCGGATCAGTGGCGGCGGGGCCCCGACCGCCTTCGGTCCGAACAACAGCGGCACCGGTGTCGGCGGTTCGACGCTGCACTGGGGCGCCTTCACGCCTCGGCCGAGCGCCCACGACCTGCACCTGGCGACGGAGTCCGGGCAGGGGCACGACTGGCCGATCGACCACGCCGAGCTCATCCGGTCCATCGAGCAGGTCGAGCACGACGTGGGGGTCGCCGGCCCCGCGCACTACCCGTGGGACCCGTCCCGTCACTACTCGATGCGCCCGCCGGGCCGGAACGCGTCCTCGGACATGATGATGCGCGGCGCCGCGGCGGTCGGGATCACCGCCACCGACGCCCCCGTCGCCCTGACCACCAAGGACCGCCACCAGGAGCACCACGGTCTCCGGCACGCCTGCGTCTCGTGCGGTTCCTGCCACCAGGGCTGCCGGAACGGCGCGAAGGTGTCGATGGACACCACCTACCTGCCGGCCGCGGTCGCCTTCGGTGCCGAGATCCGCCCCGAGGCCTTCGTGCACGGCATCGAACTCGACGCCCGCGGCGAGGTCGAGGCGGTCGTGTACCGCCAGGACGGCCAGGACCACCGGCAGCGCACCCGCGCCCTCGTGCTCGCCGCGGGTGGGGTCGAGACCCCCCGCCTGCTGCTGCACACCGGGCTCGCGAACAGCAGCGACCAGGTCGGTCGGAACTTCACGGCGCACGGCGCCACCCAGGTGTGGGCCCGCTTCGACGAGTCGATGCGCTCCTACCGCGGCTACCCGTCCTCGATCATCAGCGAGGACTTCGTCCGACCGACCGACGCGGACTTCGCCGGCGGGTACCTCATCCAGAGCCTCGGCGTGCAGCCGCTGACCTTCGCCACCTCCCTGGTCCGCGGCGGCGGTCTCCGCGGCGCAGCGCTGGTCAGGGCGATGCGCGACTACCCGCACATGGCCGGGGTCGGCATCAACGCCGAGTGCCTGCCGTACCCGGACAACCGGCTCGTGCTCGGGAACGAGGTCGACGAGCACGGCATCCGCAAGGCCACGATCACGTTCACCCCGGGCGAGAACGAGGAGGCGATCGGTCGGCACGCGGTCCGGACGATGACCGCGATCGTCGAGGCGGCCGGCGGACAGGATGTCCGGGTCCTCGAGCGCACCGCGCACACCATCGGCACCGCTCGCATGGGTGCCGACGCCGGCAGTTCCGTCGTCGACGCGGCGGGCCGGTCCTGGGACGTCCCGAACCTGTGGGTCTGCGACAACTCCGTCTTCCCGAGCGCGGTGATCGCGAACCCGGCGCTGACGATCATGGCGCTGTCCCTGCGGACGGCGGACCGGATGCTGCGCGACGACGCGACGGCGGACCGGGCGGCGGGGTCGGTGGCCGCTGTCTGATCTCCCCTGGATGACGGTCGGGCCGCTACCACTTCTATGACGAGAACGTCAACCCCTGAACGCCTGACGGACAACTGGGTACCGTTTCAGTCAACGAGTTTCGCTCGGCGTCCAGTGCATCGAACGTCAACGGAGCGCTGACAGGGACAGCAGCGACCCGACCGCCCCTCCGGTGGTCGACAGGGAGACGATCATGACCAGCACGCTCGACGTCACCGCCCGACGGGCGGAGACCAGCACGTGGGCCACCGACACGGTACGACCGGTGCGGATCGAGGCGTCCGGGACCTCGAGCGACGCGGTCGTCGCCGACATCGGTCGTCTCTACGACGGCCGCGAATGGCAGGCCCGGACCACCGACCACCCGTTCGCCTACCGGTACAGCGCGGTCGGCGACCGGGACGTGACGCTCCGCCGGTCCCAGATCGGTGGACACATCCGCGGGGCCATCCCCCGCTCACCCGACTACGTCGTGCAGTGGATCACGTCCGGGCAGGGCGTCCCCGACGTCACGCAGGACCGGGTGCCGCTGCAGCTCGACGTCCCGATGCTCTTCCCGACCTGCCGTGAGTTCGTCTTCGAGTACGAGGACTACGACCAACGGCTCGTGCACCTGTCGCGCCCGCTCGTGCACGAGGTCGCCGACGAGATGTTCCACACCGGTCAGGTCGTCGATCTCGGCATCGACCACCTGCGGACCCTCGACCCGACTGCGATCACGCAGTGGCGGAACAGCCTGGCACTGCTCTCCCGGGAGCTCCGGACCGGCGGGGTCGACACCCTGCTCTGGCACAACCTGACGCGTGGGACCGCGGCGGCGTTCCTCCGGATGTACCCGCCGACGGTGACGGCCCTGCCGCCCGCCGTGCTGCTGCCCCGACGGGCACGTCTGCGCGCCGCCGTCGAGTACATCCACGAGCACGTGGCGGAGCCGATGAGCGTCTCGGACATCGCCGGCGCCGCCGGACTGAGTGTCCGTGCCACCCAGGAGGCGTTCCAGCGGCACCTGGACCAGACGCCGATGACGTACCTGCTCCGGACCCGACTCGAGCGGGTCCGCCGGGATCTGCTGCAGGCCGACCCCTCCGGCACGTCCGTCCAGACGGTCGCCCGCCGCTGGGGCTTCGCGCACCTCGGCCGTTTCTCGGCGGCCTACCGCAACGAGTTCGGCGAGTACCCACGGGCAACGCTCCGGAGCTGACCTGAGCGGGTCCCGCTCCGGCGGACGGCCGACAGGCCCGGTGCAGTCGCACCGGGCCTGTCGGCCGTCCGTCGTCTACCGGACCGACCGCACGGTGCTGACCAGCAGGTCCTCGAACGTGCTCGTCGAACCGGCACCGCCGAGGGAGATGAGCCCGATCCGCGGTGTCGACCCGAGGTCCGCCGTCCAGGTGCCGCCGCGCACGAAGTGCCGACCGTCGACGCTGGTGTACGCCGTGTAGCGGTGCTCACGGTCGACGAGCCGGTGCACGATCCGGAGCGTGGTCGCGTCACCGACCGGCCCGACGACCATGTTGCCGTAGGTCGGCGCGCCCTCGGGCTGCCCGCTGACCTGCTTGCCGAACTCCGTCTGCCGCGTGTTGAAGATCGAGTTCGAGACGAGTCGGACGTAGTTCCCGTCATCGCCGTAGACCACGAGCCCGCCCTGCCGGTAGTTGAACGAGTCGCCGGTGGCCGGGGTGTCCATCCGCACGCGGGTCTCGACGACGTAGTCACCGGCGGGTGCCGCTTCGGTCAGCACCGACGCGAGCGGGGTCTGCGGTGGGTGCAGGTCCGCGTCCTGGGTCTGCCACGAGAAGGCACCGCCCCGGACCCGGTAGGTCGACGGATCGGGCTGCCGCGTCCAGGTCAGCGCCGGCGGCAGCGCGTCACCCCGGAAGTCGGTGGACAGCGACCGGATCGTGCGGGCCGGCACGTCGACCGGGGCGAGGCGCGGACGGTACGCCGATCGCTGCCCCGGCTGTGCGGCCGGAGCGGGCTGCACCGAGTCCGACGGTCCTGCTCCACCGCGGACGACGGGCCAGCCGCCGACCCAGTCGAGCGGGTCGATGAGCGCCGGGCGCTTCGTGTAGCCGGTCTGCCCCGCGTAGTACGGGTCGTTGCGGTCCACGGCGTGGTAGATCACCCAGTCCTGACCGGCGAAGTCGGTGACCACCGTGTTGTGCCCGGTACCCACCCAGCGGTTGCCGTTCTGTGCGAGCAGGGGCGAGCCTCCGACCCGGGTGTCGGTGATCGCGACGCCGTCACGGTCGCGGAAGGGTCCGAGCGGGCTCTTCGAGCGGGCGACGAAGACGCCGTAGCCGGTGAGCGAGCCGTTGCAGCAGTTCGTCGCGGAGCCCATGTAGTACCACCAGCCGCCGTGCCGCATGAGGTACGAGCCCTCGTAGCGGTTGTCGATCGCGATCTGCCGCTCGGTCTCCGGCAGCGAGCGCAGTCCGTCCGCGGTGAGCTGTCGGACGTGCACGCCGCCGAAGTAGCTCCCGAAGTACAGGTAGGTGCGACCGGAGTCGGTGATGACCTCGGGGTCGAACGACCACCGGAAGCCGTCACCATTCGGTGCGGTCTGCGGAGCGACGACCGGTCCGCCCGAGTCCGTCCACGGGCCGGTCGGGCTGCTGCTCGTGGCGACGCCGATCGCCGATCCACCGCCGGTGGGGCCGGTCGCCGACGGGGTGTCCGACGCCGTGTAGTAGAGGAACCAGGTGCGGCCGCGCTGGACGACTTCGGGCGCCCAGATGCCGTTGGCCTCGCCGACCCAGGCCGGCTTCGTGGTGAACGCGTCGCCGACGTACGTCCAGTCCGTCAGGTTCGTGGACCGGTAGGTCGGGACGCTGTGCTGCACGAGCTCACCGGTGGCGGTCTCCTCCGTCGCCGTCAGGGCGTCGGTCGTGCAGTACAGGTACCAGTTGCGGTCGCGGCCGACCCCGTGGATCGCGGTCGGGTCGGCGCAGCTCGCCGCCGTCTGGCCGTCCGGGAGGCGCAGTGCCATCGGGTTCTGGTGTGTCGCCGCCGGCGCGTGGCCGCGTCCGGCGGTGGCGGCGGCGCTGGTCACCGCACTGGTGGATGCAGGACCGGTCGAGGCAGGACCGGTCGAGGCAGGACCGGTCGAGGCAGCACCGGTGGTTGCGGTCGTCGTCGGTGGTGGTGCGGCGGTCGCAGGTCCGGCCAGGGCCTGCGCCCCGACGATGGTCACGGCCGCGAGGGTGATCGCGATGGTTCGGCGCACGGGACAGCCTCTCGTCGTTGAGGAGGTGGTGTCCGGAGCGTAGCCCCGCCACGCTCCGGAGGCCAGGGGCGTCGTCCGGATCCTCGCCCTGATCGCACGTGCCGACGTGCCAGCTGGTGACGAGCCTCCAGTCCGTCGGTTCCGGCGGGTAGAACTGGGGACATGACCCGACGCAGCCCGAGCCACCCCACCCCCGACGTCCCCGGAGCCGGCCAGGAGTCGGTGTGGGACTACCCGCGTCCGCCGCGCGTCGAGCGGACCGCGTCCCGCGTCGTCGTGCGGCTCGGTGGCCAGGTCGTCGCCGACACGATCGGTGCGGTCCGCGTGCTCGAGACCAGCCACCCGCCGGTGTACTACCTGCCGATCTCGGACTTCGCGCCCGACGCCCTCGTCCCCACCAGCGGGTCGAGCATGTGCGAGTTCAAGGGCAGTGCCTCGTACTTCGACGTGCACGGCGGCGACCGGGTCGTCCGGCGGGGTGCCTGGACCTACCCGACGCCGTGGCAGGGGTACGGCGAGCTGCGCGACCTGGTGGCCGTGTACCCGTCGCAGATGGACTCGTGCGAGGTCGCCGGTGAGCGTGTCCGCGCGCAGGAGGGCGACTTCTACGGTGGTTGGATCACCGCGGACATCGTCGGGCCGTTCAAGGGCGAGCCCGGGACGCTCGGGTGGTGACGGGGGCTCCGCTGCCGTCCGGCACCACCCGTCGTCGCGTCGAGCTCCGCCTGCACAGGCCGTGGTTCGCCTGGGGTGCGCGGCCGACCGTCAGCGTGGACGGCGTCGGACAGCCGGCGCAGTGGGGGTCCGGCACCTGGGTGCTGCCGGACGAGGGCACCGTCGAGTTCGCCGTCTTCTGCGTCAACCGCAGCTGGCGGTTCGGTGCCGCCTCGATCCGCCTCGACGCCACGACTGCCGCGGGCGCGGTCATCGCGTACCGCGCCGGCACACTGCCCGTCGGGGCGGGGACGCTGGTCGTCGAGCGCAGCTGACGGAGCCGGTCAGGCCCGCTCGGACCGCCGCGCCGCGAGGAAGCGGGTGCGCTCGGCGAGGTCGTCGACAAACTCCTGGTGCTCGGGCTCGAGCAGGTCGTCCGCGGCGGGTTCCGCGAGGAGGGGGACGCCCGGGCCGAGGAACACCTCGACCGCGATCGGCACGCCCGCGATGTCGACGGCGGGGATCGCGACGAGGTCGCTGCTGCCCGTCTGCCCGAGCGCGACCGCGTACCGCATCACGGCGGAGGCGGCGGCACTGCTGGTGAGGACGGATGTCAGTCCGTAGACGACGTACTTCATGGTGAGCCGGTTCTGACCAGTTCGATGCATGCACGGCGGAGGCCGGCGGTGGTGTGCACAGGTGGACCCCCAGGAGGAGCGGGGCACCCGCAACCGAGTCAGGGCAACGGTCTCGTCGGGAACGCACGCATCGGGATGGTCCGTACTCGGCTCAATGTACACCGGCGGTACGACTGCGACGGTGGCGGGCACCCAGCCACCACCGGAGTTGTCACCGGCACCGGTGGTCAGCCCGGTGCCGTCACGAGGACCACGAGCACTGCTGCCAACCCCACAGCGACGATCCCCAGGTCGAGGACCGCGAGCGTCACCAGGCGCGTCCGCAGGGGGCGGACGGCCCCGCGGACGACGACCATCGTGAGGAACAGGACCACGACCACCACCAGTGCCGGCCACCCCACCGCGGGCTGCCGGATGCCCATCAGCACCATGACCGCCGCGACCAGGACCGTCGTGACCGCACCCCACGCGAGCCAGTTCGAACCCGAGCGCGTGCGGAGCGCCGGCTGGTCACCGACGCGCGTCGGGTCGGGTCGTGGTTGCTGGTCGTCGGACACGACCCGGACGGTACGCCGAGCGGGGTGACGACCCGTTCGGGGCCCGTCCTGTCGCGGCGGTGACGGGGGCGCGGCCGGACGGGAGGCGCGGGGCGGGCCCGCACCGCGCCTCCCGTCCGTCGCCCATCACCCGTCACCGGTCGCCGGTCTCCGGTCACTCGTCACCGAGTGTCAGCTGCCGTCCGTCTCCAGCGCCGCGGTGAGCTTGACGATCGCGTCGGCCGCGTGGGCGAGGGTGGCGCGCTCCTCAGGCGTGAGCGCGCGTTCGGCGGCAGCCAGGACACGGGCGGACCGGCGGATCCGGAGCTCGTCGATCACGGTCCGGCCGGCGTCGGTCAACGAGATCAGGACCCCTCGTGCGTCGGTCGGGTCCGGGGTCCGCTCGACGAGCCCCTGCGCCTCGAGGTCGGCGACCGTGACCCGCATGGACTGGTGCCGCACCCGTCGGAGTCGCGCCAGCGCGGCGATGCTCTGAGCACCGTCGCGGGCCAGGAAGCCGAGTGTCTCGACCTGGCCCTCCGGAGTGGCCTCGGAACGGCGGACGGCGCGGGTGCTGTCCCCGATCGCGCGGCGCAGGGCGTTCGCGTCGTCGAGCGTGAAGTCGCGGAGGGCCATGGACGGAAGTGTACAGGTTGGCTGTACACTTCCGCTCATGGAACTCACCAAGCACACCCATGCCACCGTGGTCCTCCGCGACGGCGACCGCAGCGTCCTCCTCGACCCGGGCGCCTACACGGCGACGTCCGCCGACCTCGTGGCCGCAGCCGACGCCGTGCTCGTCACGCACGACCACCCCGACCACTTCGACGCCGACGTCCTCGGCGCGGCCCTCGACGCGCAGCCGGGCCTCCGCATCTGGGCGCCGGCGTCCGTCGTCGACGCGCTCGGCGACCACGACGGCCGTGTGGTCGCCGTCTCCCCCGGCGACACGATCACCGCCGGCGGCTTCGAGGTCCGCGTGTTCGGCGGCGACCACGCCGTCATCCACGCCGACGTGCCGCCGATGAGCAACGTCGGGTTCCTGGTCGACGGCCGCGTCTTCCACCCGGGCGACTCGTACGCGGTGCCGGGCGTGCCGGTCGAGACGCTGCTCGTGCCGACGTCCGGGCCGTGGGCGAAGCTCGGTGAACTCGTCGACTTCGTCCGTGCCGTGCAGCCGACGCGGGCCGTGCAGATCCACGACCTGATGCTCAGCGAGGTCGGCAAGGGCTCGTTCGCGCAGTTCGCCGGTCAGCTCACCGGGGTGGAGCTGGTGACGCTGGCGGACGGCGAGACGATCACGGTCTGAGCAGTCCGGACGACGAACGGACCGCGGGCCGACGCGAGGTGGACGTGTCGGCCGGCGGTCCGTTCGGTCGTGCCGGCCGGGCGGCCGGGCGGTCCGTTCGGTCATGCCGGCTGGGCGGTCATGCCGGCCGGGCGGCCGGCTCCGTCGAGGTCAGCCGATGCGGAGCTCGCTGGTCATCGGGCAGTCGAACGGATCGCGGGCGGCCAGTCCGACGCGGTTCAGGTACCGGACGACGATGCCGTAGGAGCGCAGCAGCGTGGTCTCCGTGTAGGGCACGTCGAGGCTGTCGCAGTGGTCCCGGACCAGGAGCCGCGCCTGCTTGAGGGCGGGGCGGGGCATCGAGGGGAACAGGTGGTGCTCGACCTGGTAGTTCAGGCCGCCCATCAGGAACGACACCCACCAGCCGCCGCGGATGTTGCGCGAGGTGCGGACCTGACGGGAGAAGAAGTCGACCTTCGCGTCGTGCGCGATGGTCGGCATGCCCTTGTGGTTCGGGGCGAACGAGGCGCCCATCATCACGCCGAACACGGCCAGCTGCACCCCGAGGAACGCACACGCCATCCCGAACGGCAGGAACACGAAGACCACGGGCAGGTAGATCGCGAACCGGGCGAGGAGCATGACGCCCTCGACGACGCGGTCACGGCGGTCGCTCTTCCCGTCGACACCGCGGAGCACCGAGGTGACCGCGTGCCGGTGCAGGTTGATGCCCTCGAGGGTCAGGAGCGGGAAGAACAGCCACCCCTGGTGCCGCACGAGCCAGCGCATCGGTCCGCTCGTCGCGGCCGCGTCCTCGGGGATGAAGACGACGCCGTCCGGCGCGATGTCCGGGTCCTTGCCGATCGTGTTCGGGTTGCCGTGGTGCCGGGTGTGCTTGTTCATCCACCACGAGTACGACAGGCCGACGACGAACGTGCCGAGCCAGCGGCCCGCACGGTCGTTCCACTTGCGGGAGTCGAACACCTGCCGGTGGGCCGCCTCGTGCGACAGGAACGCGAACTGGGTGAACAGCACGCCGAGCGCGCCCGCCACGATCAGCTGGAACCACGAGGAGCCGAGCTGCGCGAAGACGACCCAGCAGGCCGCGGACGCCACGACGAGGGCGGCGAACACGGACCAGTAGAAACCGCGGCGGCGTCGGAGGAGCCCGGCGTCCTTCACCTGCTGCAGCAGTGCCGAGTACGTCGACGTGCCACCGGCGCGCGGCCCGTTCGCGGTGCCGGTCTTCCGGTAGGGGCTGGTGATCACGGACTCGGTGGACATTGGGGTGCTCCCGTCGACGGCGCTGGCGGATGCCCATCTCGCGATGTGGACAGATCGACCGTACTGAGGACGTGACACCGACCGCAAACGTGCCCGTTCCTCAGATCGATGCGCTCGAACGTCCCGATCGGCGGCCCTGCCCGGGTCTGCGGGGAGGACAGCCGTCGGCCGCTCCCGGAACTCACGGGCGACCTCCAGCGTGCGGACGTCGTCGTGGCCACGGCGTCCAGTTCGCGCACCCCTGTCCACCGCCCGACCGTCGACGCTCAGCCGGTGCGTTCCTCGATCCCGTACACCTCGCGCCGCATGCGCGTGAAGCGTCCCTGGTTGCTGAAGCCCCACTTCTCGGCCACCGCCTTGATGGTCTTGGTCGGGTCGTGCAGCAGTTCCCGGTGGGCTTCGGCGAGTCGGGCGCGGCGCAGGTAGGTCATCGGCGTCATCTCGAGGTGCCGCTGGAAGCCGGCCTGCAGACCGCGCGGTGACACCCGGGCGGCTGCGGCGATGTCCTCCATCGTGATCGCGTCGGCCAGGTGCGAGTCCATGTACGCGACGGCCCGGCGCACGGTCGCTTCGCCGGCCCCGACGCCCGGAGGGACGCGGGTGACCACCTCGAACGGCAGGGCCGTCGTCGCCAGTCCCAACAGGTAGTCGAAGGCCGCGGTGCGGATGATGTCGTTCTCGAACGCGGACTCGACCTGCACCACGCTCCGGTGGACGTGCGACACGGCCTGGACCCACAGGGCAGCGTGCTCGGGCCGAGGGTGGTGTCCGCGCAACCGGACGACGCCACTGTCCGCGCCGCTCGCTCGGACCGCACGGCGGATGAGCGAGGCTTCGGGCAGGTTGACGACGAGCAGTTCCGAACCGTTGTACTCCGCAGCGGTCTCCTCCTGGCCGAAGATGACGCCTCCGGCGTTCGCGCCGTCACCGTGCACCGTCGCGAGGCGGCCGCCGAGCAGCATCGCCGACGTGAAGACCCCTTCGGGCTCGACGGTCACCTGGGCGTGGAACCCCATCGTGAGGCGAGCGAGGCTGAGCTGTTCGTCGCCGCGGATGTCGGCCTGGAAGTGCACCTTGCCCCGCGGGGGGTCGAACCGCACCTTCGGGTACATCTGTCCGAGGACTGTCGCGACCGTGTCGATGTCGTCCGTGTCGTGCTGCAGCGTGAGCGTGGTCATCGCGAGTGGTCTCCTACCTGCTCTGCTTGCAACCAGACCTCCCCACGCTAGACCCGGCGACACCCATGCCTGCACCTCGGTCTTGTCGCGGGGCCGCTTCAACCCGCCGCGCTCCGCGGATCAGGCTCGGAGCGAGCGCGTCGCGTAACCGCGTTCCGGGGACTCTTGTTGAGCAGAGCCGCGGGCCTCCGTACGGTGGAGGAACCGGGCCACTTTGCGGTCCTGTCGTCACGATGGTCTCCGCGGCATGTGGAGCGCTGGCACAGCAGGACGGTCCGGCAGCGATGAGGCTCTCACAGCCTCATGGAAGGCCGGTCCCATGACCGCCACAACTGTGTTCCTGCCCTCCGCACTCGTCCACGAGGGCACTCCTCGCACGGCGGGCGCCACTGCGCTCGGGAGAACCGGCAGACTCTGCTTCCACGTCCTCGGGGAGACGCGGTGACGACCGACGCGCTGGCGGAGACCCCGGTCCGCCCGATCGTGGCAGTCGCTGGCACTGACACCGACGGCGCCATCCAAGACCTCGCCGGCATGTACGCCGGCCGCGCGTGGCACTCCTCGCCGGTCAGCTCCGACTACTGGTACAAGTACGTCGGCGTCGGCGACGGCCAGATGAGCATCCGACGTTCCCAGATGCACGGTCGTCTCCGGGGCGACGTCGCTGTCGAGGGCGAGGTCGTCGTGCAGTGGATCGACTCCGGTGATGCCCGTGTCGATGTCGGCCGTGACGAAGTGCAGATGCAACCGGGCGTCCCGACGCTGTTCCCGATCGAGCAGCGGTTCGAGATGGCGTACGAGGACTGGGATCAGCGTCTCGTACACCTGAACCGAGACCTCGTTCTCGACGTCGCCGCCGAGCAGCACCTGGTCGACGGCACGCTCGGGTTCGACCGCAGCGTCACGCCCACAGCCAGCGCAGTCATGCGATGGCGCAGCTCGGTTGCTGCTGCGATGCAGGCGCTGCGCTCAGGCGGAACCTCCTCCCTGGCATGGCACGAGGCGCAGCGCGACGTCGCCCGATCGCTGTTCGGGCTCTACCGGTTCCAGAGCGAAGGGTTCCCCCACGGTTACGGGGACCGCAAGAACGTGCGCGTCCGGAGGGCAGTCGAGTTCATCCACGAGCACGCCGGGGAGCCGTTGAGCGTCGCGGACATCGCCCGAGCGGCCGATCTCAGTGTTCGCGGACTCCAGGAGTCGTTCCAGCGCATCCTCGATCGCACACCGATGACGTACCTCCGCGAAGTGCGACTCCGCCACGTCCACGCCGATCTCCTGCACGCGGACCCGATCGCCACTTCCGTCGCGGATGTCGCGTCGAGATGGGGGTTCGCGCACATGGGCAGGTTCTCCAACGCGTACCTCCAGCGATTCGGCGAGTACCCGCGGGTGACCCTCCGCCGTTGACCGAGATGCTGCTGGCCGACGAGCAGGCGCGGTGATGGACCCGTTCACTCCCGCCCGCGGCGGCACGACATCGGTGACGCTCCACGGCTACGGCGAGGTGTTCGGTCTGTTCGCGGGTGTCAGTGGTGGCGCGGATCCCGAATACCAGCAACAAAGGGCGTTCCACGGGATTCGGGATTTTGTTCCAAGCCAGACGCTCCACGCTCCCCGTGCAGCGGCAGTCAACTGCAGTTCGCGCGCCCGCGACGAGGTCGTCGGCGATGAACCGGCACCCGAACGTCGGATCGTCCCGATGCGCATCGATGGCGGCGTTGGTCAGGTGCGCGTCGTCCCAGTCCCGCTTGGACACGGGGCTGGCGCGCCACCGATAGAACGCCTGCTTCGAGAAGCCCAGTACCCGGCAGGCCACCGCGACAGGAACACCGTCGTCGGCGAGTTCGAGGACCAGCGGGTAGATCATTTTGGGAGTTGTGACTGGGCGAAGTACGCCGCTGCCCGACGGAGGATCTCGTTCTCCTGCTCGAGCAGCCGGATCCGTTTCTGCGCCTCCCGCAGCTCAGCCTGCTCCACCGCTTTCGCCGACGGCGACACAAGAGCACCGACGCCATCGTCGCGGTCCGCGAGGCGCAACCAGCGGGCCAGGCAGTACTCGGACACACCGAAGTCCTTCGCGACCTGCCGCACTGACGTCTCGCCCTTCCGGGCGACCGCGATCACGTCACGGCGGAACTCTTCCGGATACGCCTTCACCATGGCGCACATCCTTCCAGCAGGAGCCAATGCCCCTACCTGTCAGGAGTCAACCAAACCTGCAGCAGTCCCGTGCCGGTTCGGCGCAGCCCAATCGCCGGCTGTATGCGCACGCAAGAACGCCCCCGTCCTGAGAGCGGGGGCGTCCGTCGCGCGTTCCTTGTCAGCGATGTGACTGGGCGCGTTTGTTGCGTTGACGGTCGAAGACCTGCCCGACGAGAAGCCCGAGGACGATTCCGAGAAGGCCGTAGCACAGTGGCGCTACTTCGCTGTCCTGCAGCCCGTCGAGGCTGCAGATTCCGAAGATGACGAACCAGCCCGCCACAGGAATGCAGGCAAGGACAGTGCCCCACCGACGATTAGCGAACGCCGAAGCTACCCCGAACGCGAGGCCGACAACCAGACCGAGCAAAACTGTCATGAAGTGCTCCTAGCACTTCGGCCAGGTCGGCCACCAGGTTGCGAAGAGCGGCACGGCACCGACAATGTGGATTCGCAAGCACTTACCGCCAGCAAGCTGTGGCGTGCCATACGCGGCAAGTACGGCGCAGGCGACCGTAGCCACCCTCAATCCTGGCACCGGCGACTTGGAGAACAGCGCAGCGCACGACGCCACAGTGCCGATCGCCTTCAGGCTTTCGGACCTGTTGAGGCTGATCGTCCAGTACCCCGGGAACGAGGTGATCTTCGGGTCAGCGACTACTGGGAACACAGTGTCAGCCGTATAATCCAAGTGTTGAGTGAGGGTGGTCCCGTCGACCGTGTAGTGAGTTGCGACTGCCTTGCCGGTGGCGTCAACCGCCCACGGAGCGTCGACCCCGGCGAGGAGGTTCCCCTCCGCGTCGCCAACACTGACTCGTCCGTCAGGGAGCGTGTAGAGCTCGGTCCCGCTTCCCAGATCCCATGACGCAGTACCGACGCTCGACGAGGCGAAGACAGCTGCGAAGCGAGTCGACGTAGCCGTCAGCGCATCTGCCGTGTAAACGGCGTTAGACCCCTGGTCAGCACCGACCTCCACCGACAGAGCGGGCGTCTCGTCTGTCGCAGCGATTTCGGCAATGTTCCCCGGCTCCAGGACCTCCGTTGCCCCAGGGACCGTGTCGTCCTGCAGGCCAACGGCGAGCTCCGCTCGCTCGACAAGTGCAGGAGCGGTGCTCGCTGTCAGTGTGCTCGAAGCGTTCGCTGGCCCGGCGGTCAGCGAAGCAGCGAGAGCCGCCACCGTTACGGCGACGGCGGCAAGATGTAGTCGTTTTAGTCGCACGAAGCGACCCCCCTTTGGTATTGCGCCGTGGCCGCCCCTACGGCCCCCACCCGCGCCTGACCATTCATACAGCGCAGACTTGCTAACCGCATCTCGCCGCCCCGGCGGCGTGCCGCGAGGGCAATCGCACTCCGGTCCGAGCGCTAGGGCAACCGCACTCCGGTCCGAGCGCTAGGGCAACGCTCCAGGACCGGGGCCTGCCGCCGGACTCTTGGGCCCGGTTCTGTATCCAATAGCGGATCCTCGAACGGTCGCCGCAGAGCAGCTATGTCAACAGCGCGGTCAGCTCGTCGCTCAACACGTCGAACGTGCGTTGGTAGATCAGGTGATGCTGGTAGGTACGGACGAGGTACTTGCCCTCGTCGCTGCGCATCTGAATCGAGATGCTGCTACCCGTCGCACTGCCGGCAACACGCCAAGTCAGCCGCGTCGGCAGCTTGCGTAAGCCTCGTCGCGTGGCGCCCCACACCCGGTACGTGAACCGCGAGCCCAGATCGACAACACCCTCCGTCGTCACTTTAGCGGGGCTGCCGCTCTTCTCGGTTAGCCAACCGGCGATGACTTGCACTGCGCGCTCGCAGGGCTGGGGGCTATCGAGCGTGACTTCACGGGTCTCGGCAAGATCGATCATGCGACAGTCCTACAGGGCAGCCCTCCTGACCGCCCAGTAGCCGGTGGGCTACCGAACGCTGGCTCCGGCGCTCTTGATCGTTCCGGTAAGGGATCGGCTATCGGACAGCGTTCAAGCCGGGCTACCGAGTACCGTCGCATCGTGACTGATCGCTGGATCGACAGGGTGCCTGATGCTCCGGGTGGTGTCCCTGGCGCTTGGTTCAACGCTCTCCTAGGCAGTGGCCTTGTGGTGGGTTCGCCGACCATTGCATCCACCACTGGTGACCCCCCGGCAAGTGTCCTGTTCGCCATCGCTGCCCTGGGGCTTTTCGGATTCCTGGAATTCGTCTTCGTCTACAAGCTCTATCAGCGGATCGCCGGTCGACGCGCGCTTTGCGCAGAGCGCGACGACGATCGAGAATCAGATCCCGGGCGTTCATCCAAGGCCCTCACCCGCCCGTAGCCCGATTCCCTACCGAAACGACCAAGAGCGCCGGAGCAGCGTTCGGCAGCCCACCCGCTACCGGACGCACTCAGCGAGCGTCTTGCTGTACCAGCGGTCCGAGTACGGCTCGTCGTTGAACGCGTCGACGCGCTCGAATCCGTTCCGCTCGTACATGGCGCATGCCTCCGATAGGGCAGCGCGAGTGTCGAGCCGGAGCGTGCTGACCACTCGCTCTCGGCAAGCCTGTTCGACGGCACGAAGTAAACGACTTCGCTCGGCAATCGAGCCGATGCCCCCTGCCCGAAAACAGGTCAGGGGGCCTTCGTCGTTCACGGAACCGCCTGCTCGCCATGGGCTCGGGCTCGCCGAACGGCCAGGACGAGGTCCAGAGCACTGCTGAGCCACGCTCTGGCGGCGCCAGCAGCCTTCACAGACAAAAGAATGACCAGGAATCCCGCTAAGACCGAACACGCCACAGCTCCGCCTCCAGGATTCGAACCCGGACCTAACGGCACCAAAGGCCGTCGTGCTGCCATTACACCAAGGCGGAACGCCCCCGGAGGAGCTCGACCATCTTCCCATGTGCCCGACACTGGTCGTGCGCCGCCGATCCACGCCATGATGGACGGATGCCGCCAGAGGACGAGGTCGACCGGATCGTCGCGGCGTGGGGTCGGGAGCGTCCGGATCTGGACTTCGCCCCGCTCGACGTGCTGTCGCGGGTCGACCGGCTCGCCCGGCACCTGGACCGCGCCCGACGTCAGGCGTTCGAGGCCGGCGGGATGGAGCCGTGGGAGTTCGACGTCCTGTCGGCACTCCGGCGCGCGGGCGACCCGTACGAGTTGAGCCCCAAGACGCTCCTCCAGCAGACCCTGGTGACGAGTGGCACGATGACGAACCGGGTGGACCGCCTCGCCGCCCGCGGGCTCGTCGCTCGCCGGACGGACCCCCGTGACGGCCGAGGCGTCCTCGTGTCCTTGACGCCGACGGGTCGGAGCGCGGTGGACGCGGCGATCGCGGACCTGCTGCAAGCCGAGCGAGCGATCCTCGCCGGGGTGTCCGACGGCGAGCGGGGCCAGCTGGCGGCACTGCTCCGGCGACTGATCCTGGGCCTGGGTGACTAGCGCTCGGCTCGACCGGCGCGGGGAGTCTCACACCCCGAGCTGCTCCGCGACCTCGAGCCACCGCTCCTCGAGCTGCTCCACCTCGGCGTCCAGCGCGGTCAGCTCCGCCTGCAGCTTGCCGAGCCCCTCGTAGTCCGACTGGTCGTGCGCGGCGAACGCGTCGAGCCGCTTCTTCCGGTCCTGGGCGAGCTTGCCGATGCGGCGGTCGAGCGCCGACATCTCCTTCTCCACCACGCGACGCTCGGCGCCGGACAGGGTCGGCGTAGCCGTCGCCGCTGCCGGACGCAGCCCCGAGGCGGCGGCGACGGCCGAGGATCCGGCCGTGTCGGGCCTCCCGGCCGATGCCGCGGCAGCAGCCGACGCCGTCCCGCCGCCGGTGCCCGCAGCACGCAGCTTCATGTACTCGTCGACGCCACCGGGCAGGTGGCGGAGGTGCCCGCCGAGGACGGCGTACTGCTGGTCGGTGACGCGCTCGAGCAGGTACCGGTCGTGACTGACGACCAGCAGCGTGCCCGGCCAGGTGTCGAGGAGGTCCTCCATCGCGGCCAGCATGTCCGTGTCGAGGTCGTTCGTCGGCTCGTCGAGGATCAGCACGTTCGGCTCGTCGAGCAGGATGAGCATGAGCTGCAGGCGGCGCTTCTGCCCACCGGACAGGTCCTTCACCGGGGTGGAGAGCTGCTCCGACGTGAACCCGAGGCGCTCGAGCAGCTGCGACGGCGTCATCTCCTTGCCGTCGGCGACGTAGCTGGTCTTCTTGCGCGCCACGACCTCGCGGACGCGGTCCTCGGCGAACTGGGCGAGGTCGGCGAGCTGCTGGTCGAGGACCGCGATCTGCACCGTCTTGCCCGTCTTCACCCGGCCGGTCGTCGGCTGGAGCTTGCCGGAGACCAGGTTGAGCAGCGTGGACTTGCCGGCGCCGTTCGGGCCGAGGATGCCGGTCCGCTCACCGGGCGCGATGCGCCACTCGATGTCCTCGATGATCATCGTGCCGTCGAAGGACACGCCCGCGTCGATGAGGTCGACCACGTCCTTGCCCAGGCGCGCCGTCGCCATCTGGGACAGTGCGACCGTGTCACGGATGGGCGGGACGTCGTCGATGAGGGCGTTCGCCGCGTCGATGCGGAACTTCGGCTTGCTCGTGCGGGCCGGCGCGCCGCGGCGCAGCCAGGCGAGCTCCTTGCGGGCCAGGTTCTGCCGGCGCTGCTCGCTCGACGCGGCCTGCCGGTCACGCTCGACGCGCTGCAGGATGTACGCCGCGTAGCCGCCCTCGAAGGGCTCGACGACGCCGTCGTGCACCTCCCACGTGTCGGTGGACACGGCGTCCAGGAACCACCGGTCGTGGGTCACGACGACCATGCCGCCCTGGTTCGCGGACCAGCGGCGGTTGATGTGCTCGGCCAGCCACTGGATGCCCTCGACGTCCAGGTGGTTGGTCGGTTCGTCGAGGAACAGCACGTCCCAGTCCCCGACCAGGAGGCGCGCCAACGCCACGCGACGCCGCTGCCCGCCCGACAGCTCGTCCACCGTGACGTCCCACGGGATGTCCGACACCAGGCCGCCGATGACGTCGCGGATCTTCGCGTCGCCGGCCCACTCGTGCTCCGCGAGGTCGCCGACGACGACCTGCCCGACGGTCTCGCCCTCCGGCAGGATGTCCCGCTGGTCCAGGTAGCCGATCGTCACCCCGCGACGGTGCGTCACCCGACCGTCGTCCGGTTCGAGGCGCTGCGCGAGCAGGGCGAGCAACGTCGACTTGCCGTCGCCGTTGCGCCCGACCACGCCGATCCGGTCGCCCTCGTCGAGGCCGATGGTCACGCTGTCGAAGACGACACGGGTGGGGAACTCGAGATGCACGTTCTCGGCGCCGAGGAGATGAGCCACCTGACCAGGGTAGGCGGACGCGGGGGTCGCGTCCGCCAGGGGTGGGTGTCGGGCGGTGGCGGCGGGCCGGTTTCGGCCGGCTGGCCGGTTCCGGCCGGCTGCGCACAACGAGATCCGGCTCGCGCCGTGGGATTCCGTGGCGCGAGCACGATGTCGTTGTGCGGGTCCGGCTCGCGCCGGGTACGGCGGCCGGCCGGGAGGCGCGGCTCAGGCCGTCCGGTCGAGGAACGCCCGCCAGTGCTCCCGCTCGATCATCACGACGAGGAACATCGCCCCGAACACGATCGCGAGGATGCCTTCGACCCAGAGCATGAAGTCATCACGCGCGCCGAGGGACTGCCCCGCCGCCAACGGCACCCACCCCGCGGTGAACCAGAGCGTCCACTCGCTCTGCCGCAGTCGCAGGAGCGCCAGACGTCGGAGCACCCGGACCCGGTGCGGCTCCGCGGGTGCACGACCACGGAGGACACGGTCGACCTCCCGCCGCTCGCGCATCGACATCCCGGACAGCGGGTCCGACCACATCGCCGGCCGCGAGTGCGCCCGTCCGATCCGCACGATCCGCGTGACCCCGATCGCCCACACGACGAGCCCCAGCACGAAGACGCCCGAGCCGATGAGGAACTGCGTGTCGGACGGCCGTCGAGCGGGCATCGTCGTCCGCACGGCCAGCCACGCCCCGGCCGCAGCAGCGAGGACGACGACTGCGGCCGCCGCCGCCAGCCGGACACGACGACGCCGGCTGCGGTCCGGGTCACTCGAAGTCGGTGGTTCGTCGCCGCCCGACAGGAAGGCGGACCGCTGGTCCACCAGGTCCCACCGGCGGTCGTCGACGGACAGCGGTGGCACGTCGGCCCAGGCGTCCGGCCTGGAGGCCCTGCTCACGTCGCCGGGGTCGGGTCGCCCTCGCCGGCGGCTTCCTTCGCCCGCTTCAGGCGCGCCTGCGCCTCCCAGTACTCGATCTCGCGCTCGAGCTCGGCGAGTTCCTGCTCCGTGCTCGTGACCCGCTTGTCCCCGTGTGCGCTCTTGGCGGCACCGAGGGTGGCGTAGCGGTCCTCGTGGCGGGTGGGTTCCAGGTACCGGCCGTGGTTCCGAGGACCGGCAGCCCAGTCGTGCCCGATCGCGAACCAGACGATGCTGCCGACGACGGGCAGCAGGATCACGAGGATGATCCACGCGACCTTCGGCAGGCCCCGGACCTCGCTGTCGGTGCGCGTGATGATGTCGATCAACGCGAACACGAGCAGGACGACGCTCACGCCGGACAGCAGGATTCCCATGGCTCCGGATCCTATGGGGGTGCTGAGTCCAGCCGCTACGCCCGCCTTCGTGGGGCGGATCAGAGCGCGGCGACCCACTCGTCGGAGCCGTCCGTGAAGCGCTGGTGCTTCCAGATCGGCACCTGCTCCTTCACCAGGTCGATCAAGGCAGCGCAGGCTGCGAAGGCCTCAGCCCGGTGCCCGGACGCCACGGCTGCGGCGAGCGCGACGTCCCCGATGCCGAGGGCGCCCACGCGGTGCAGCACGGCGATGCGGACCTCGGGGTGCTGCTCTGCGATGGTCCGGGCGACCGAGGCGATGACGTCACCGGCGCTCGGGTGCCGCTCGTAGTCGAGAGCGGTGACGCCCTTGCCGCCGTCGTGGTCGCGGACGACGCCGGCGAACGTGACGACCGCCCCGTCGTGGTCGGAGGCCACGACCGCGGACACCTCGTCCACGGTGATGTCGCGGTCGACGACGTCCGCCACGACGACCCGCTCGGCTGCGGTGGCGCTCACGAGGCGCTCCGCGGGGCGTGCCCGTCGCCGTGCAGCTGGGCGAGCAGGTGGTCGAGGAGTCCGTCGAGCACGGCCAGCCCGTCGGCGACCCCGCCGCGGGACCCGGGCAGCGTGACGACGAAGGCCCGACCGCCGACGACCCCGGCGACTCCACGGCTGAGCAGTGCGGTGGGGCCGGCTCCGGCGAGGCCGCGGCGCCGGATCTCCTCGACGATGCCGGGGAGTTCCAGGTCGAGCAGCGGCGCGACGGCTTCGGGGGTGCGGTCGGTCGGGGTGACACCGGTGCCGCCCGTGGTGATCACCACGCGGGCGCCACCGCTGACGGCTGCGGTGAGGGTGTCGGCGACGGGACCGCCGTCCGGGACGATCGCCGGGTCGCCGACGGTGAACCCGCGGGTGCGGAGCCACTCGGCGATGACCGGTCCGGTGCGGTCGAGCGCGGGGTCGGTGGCGGCCGAGGTGGACACGACGAGGACGGCCGCGCGGCCCTGGTCGACTGCGGCGTCGGTCACGATGCGCTCCAGTCGCCGGAACGCCCACCGTGCTTCTCGAGCACCCGGATGTCGCTGATCACGGCGGCGCGGTCGACGGCCTTGACCATGTCGTACACGGTGAGGGCGGCGACGCTCGCTCCGGTCAGGGCTTCCATCTCGACTCCGGTGCGGGAGGTCGTGCGGACGGACACCTGGATCACGACGCGGTCGTCGGCACCGGTGATGTCGACCTCGACTCCGGCGATCGGCAGCGGGTGGCAGAGCGGGATGAGGTCGGACGTCTTCTTCACCGCCATGATCGCCGCGATCCGGGCGGTGCCGATCACCTCGCCCTTGGGCAGCGAGCCGTCGAGGATGCGGGCGACGACGTCCGCCCGGGTCACGAGTGTGGCGGTGGCGGTGGCGGACCGCGCGGTGACGTCCTTGTCGGAGACGTCCACCATGTGCGCGCTGCCGTCGGCGCGGACGTGGGACAGGTCGGTCATCGGATGCTCCAGACGGTCAGGACGTCGCCCGGGTCGACCTGACTGGTGCCGACCGGGACGTGGACGAGGTGTGTGGCCTCCGCGTAGTGCCAGAGCAGGTGTGAGCTGGGCCCGCCGACGAACTGCACGCGGCCGTCCACGATCGTGCCGCGCCGGACCTGGTGCTTGCCTGCGGGTGAGGTGGCGGAGTCGGCACTGGGCACGTCGACGCTCGGACGGGTACCGGGCAGGCCGGCGGCGCGGGCGAGGACCGGGCGGAGGAACATCTCGAAGGACACCAGCGCCGAGACGGGGTTGCCGGGGAAGGCGATGACGGGCACCGACCGGCCGGCGATCGTCACGCTGCCCAGGGCCTGGGGACCGCCGGGCTGCATCGCGACCGGCGTGACCTCGAGTCCGCTGGGCTCGAGAGCCTGTCGGACGACCTCGTACGCCCCCGCACTGATGCCACCCGTGGTGAGGACGAGGTCGGCCCACTCCCCCACGGCGTCTTCGAGCGCGTCGACGAACTGTTCGGGGTCGTCGGGCACCCGGACGCGGCGGGTCTCGACGCCCACCTCCGTGAGCGCGGCGGACAGCGCCACACCGTTCGCGTCGCCGATGACCGCACCGGCACTCAGGTCGACGGCCGCACCGACGCCCGCACGGACGCCCGCGGCATCGTCGTCGAGCAGTTCACTGCCGGTCGACACGACGAGCACCCGGGGACGGCGGAACACATCGACCGCGGCGACCCCTGCCCCGGCGAGCGCGCCGAGGACGGCGGGAGTCAGAGGTTGCCCGGCACGCGCGATGGCTGCTCCGGCGCGGAGGTCCGATCCGGCGACCCGGACGAAGGTCCCCGCGACGAGGTCGTCCGGCACCGGGACGGACTCGGTGTCGAGGGCTGCGGGGAAGGAGCCGGCCGGAGTCGACTCCACCGGGAACACCGCGTCGGCGCCATCGGGGATCCGCGCTCCGGTCATGATCGGTGCCGCGGTGCCCGGCTCGAGCGGCGGGGGCACGAGGCCGGCCGGGATCGGCGCGACGACGCGGAGCGTGGTGCCGGCATCGGCAGCGCGGACGGCGAACCCGTCCATCTGGCTGTTGTCGAACGCCGGCAGCGGTGTCGGCGCGGGGACGGCCGTCGCGAGGACCCGGTACGCGCGCCCCGCTCCGGACGCGACCGCCAGGTCGACCACAGACACCGTCTCGACCGACGCGAAACCCGCCCCCGACCCGGGCCCCGCTCCGTGTCCACCGGGCAGCACCGGCTCGACGAGCGCCTGGACTGCTTCCCGGTGCTGACCGATCGTTCGCACGCGCGCCTCCGAATGGTCCTGACGCGGCGCATCGGACGACGCACCGCTCGCGGGCCGTTCCTGGCCCGCATCTGTAGCGTAACGACGGCGCCGACCAGCGCCGAGGACGACCGGAGGACCTGTGGAGAACGAGAAGACGGCAACGATCGGAGTGATCGGTGGTTCCGGCCTGTACGAGCTGTTCGAGCCCGGGACCGCGGACGAGATCGACGTCCCGACGCCCTTCGGCGCGACCTCGAGCCCGATCAGCATCGGCACGATGTCCGGCCGTCGGGTCGCGTTCCTCACCCGGCACGGCCGGACGCACTCGGTCGCCCCGCACCGGATCGAGCACCGCGCGAACCTCTGGGCGCTGCGATCGCTCGGCGTCCGGGCCGTGGTGTCCTCCAGCGCCGTCGGTGGTCTGCACCCCGACTACGCTCCCGGCACCTTCGTGGTGACGGACCAGCTGATCGACCGGACCTGGGGCCGCGCCGACACGTACTTCGAGGACGAGGTGCAGCACCTCTCCTTCGCGGACCCGTTCGACCCGGTGCTCCGCCGTGCCGCGATCGACGCCATCGCGGCGCTCGACGTGCCGTTCCGCCCGACCGGCACCTGTGTCGTCATCCAGGGCCCGCGGTTCTCGAGTCGTGCCGAGTCCGTCTGGATGCGGGAGGCCGGCGGCCACACCATCAACATGACGATGTCGCCCGAGGTCCCCCTGGCCGCCGAGCTCGGCATCGGCACGGTCAACCTGTCGTTCGTCACGGACGCCGACGCCGGCCTCGCCCCGGCCACGGACGAGACCGCCGCTGACGAGGCCGCCGTGGACGCGACGGCCGGCAACGACCAGGCCGCCACCGAGGCCCCCGTCACCCACCAGGCCGTGATGGACCGCCTGGCCCGCGCGAACGAGGTGATCGTCCGGGCGATCGGCTCGATCGTCGCCGCGGTCCCCGACGACTACACGCCGCGCGAACTCGTCCCGGCGAGTGCCTCCGCCCGCGTGCTGGAGCTCCGCCCGTGACCCGCCTGCTGGTCACCGGCGGCGCCGGCTTCATCGGCTCGACCATCGTCCGGCAGGCCCTGGCCGCCGGGTACGAGGTCCGGGTCCTGGACTCCCTCCGCACCGACGTGCACGGCGACCCGGAGGCCGTGGTCACCGCCCACCGCACCGCCGGCATCGAGCTGGTGCACGGCGACGTCCGTGACCGGGTGGCCCTCGACGCCGCCCTCCACGAGGTCGACGTGGTCTGCCACCAGGCCGCCAAGGTCGGGCTCGGCGTCGACTTCCAGGACGCGCCGGACTACGTCTCCAGCAACGACGCCGGCACCGCGCACGTGCTCGCCGCGATGGACCGCCTGGACCTCGGTCGACTCGTGGTCGCCAGTTCCATGGTCGTCTACGGCGAAGGCTCGTACACGACGGCCGACGGCGAACCCCTCCGACCGCCGGCCCGCCGCCGCGAGGACCTGGACGCCGGGCAGTTCGACCCGATCGGTCCGGACGGGCGCCCCCTGCTGCCGGGTCTGATCGACGAGTCGGCAGCGCTCGACCCGCGGAACGTCTACGCGCAGACGAAGGTCGCCCAGGAGCAGCTCGCCTCCTCCTGGACGCGTGCCACCGGCGGTCGAGCGGTCGCGCTGCGCTACCACAACGTGTACGGCCCGGGCATGCCCGCGAACACGCCCTACGCGGGCGTCGCGTCGCTGTTCCGCTCGGCCCTGGCTCGCGGCGAGGCGCCCCGGGTCTACGAGGACGGCGCGCAGCGCCGTGACTTCGTGCACGTCGACGACGTCGCCGGTGCGAACCTCGCAGCGATCGCGGCGACCGAGTCCGCCCCGTCGGAGTCCTTCCGGGCGTTCAACGTCGGCTCCGGCACGGTCCACACGATCGGTGAGATGGCCGCAGCGATCGCCGGTCCTGACGGCCCGCAGCCGGTCGTCACGGGCGAGTACCGCCTGGGCGACGTCCGGCACGTGACCGCGTCCTCGGCTCGCATCGCCGAGGAGCTCGGCTGGCACGCGCAGATCGACTTCACGCAGGGCATGCGCGACTTCGCGACGGCACCGCTCCGCGCAGCGGTGCGCTGACGCAAGCGCGCGCGAACCGGACACGGATCGATCCCGACCACCGGTCCCGGCCCGACCACCGGTCCCGGCCCGACCACCGGTCCCGGCCCGACCACGCATCGGACGGGAGGCCCGTCCCCCAACCGGGGCGCGCCTCCTGTCCGGCTCGGAGCCGCGACCGCATCCGCGGTGCGGAGATCGGCCATCGGGGCGCGCGACCGCGTACCCCGACCAGCGACGTCGTGTTGTGTTGGGTGCATGACACAACACCCCGCAGCGGACGCCGTCGGACCCGAACCGACGCGCCCGGCTGAGGCGGTGACGACTCCGACCCATCGCTCCGAGGACCCGCACCGAATGGTCTCCATGAGCGTCGACGTGATCCTCCCCTGCCTCGACGAGGCGGACGCACTGCCGTCCGTCATCGGCCGCCTCCCCGAGGGGTACCGGGCCGTGGTCGTCGACAACGGTTCGACCGACGGCTCGGCCGACGTCGCCCGCGCCCACGGCGCCCTCGTCGTCACCGAGCCGGTCCGCGGCTTCGGGTCGGCCTGCGCCGCCGGCGTCGCCGCCGCGACCGCCGACTACGTGGCCTTCTGCGACGCCGACGCGTCGATGGACCCTGCCGAACTCCCCGCCCTCGTGCAGCGCGTCGCGGACGGCCGGGTCGACCTGGCCCTCGGCCGCCGCGTCCCCACCACCCGCGGGGCCTGGGCACCGCACGCACGCTTCGCGAACCGTGTCCTCGCCGTCCTGATGCGGCGCGCGACCGGCTACCGCCTGACCGACCTCGGACCGATGCGCGTGATGCGCCGCGAGGACCTGGTCGCCCTCGACCTCCGGGACCGTCGCAGCGGTTACCCGCTCGAGATGGTCCTCGCCGCGCACGCCGCCGGCTGGCGCGTCGACGAGTCGGACATCGGGTACGCGCAGCGCATCGGCGACAGCAAGGTCACCGGGACCCTCCGCGGCACGGTCAACGCCGTCAAGGACATGTCGCGCCTGCTCCGTGCGTACCGTCGGGAGGCCCGCGCCCGGTCCGCCGCACCCGTGTCGGTCCGCCAGCGCGCCGCCTCCGCATCCCCCGCGGCCGCATCGCCCGCGGCCGACCAGTCGGCGGCCGAGCAGTCGGCAGCGGAGGTCCGCTCGTGACCGGCATCACCGTGGCCGTCGTCGCCAAGGAGTGCCTGCCCGGCAAGGTGAAGACGCGCCTGACCCCTGCCCTGACGCCGGAGGGTGCGGCCAGGGTCGCCGCCGCCAGCCTCGCCGACACGCTCGCCACGGTGTCGGCCCTGCCGGCAGCCCGCCGGGTCCTCTTCTACGACGGTGACGTCCTGCCCGAGGGCGCGGACGGCTTCGACGTCCTGCACCAGCCCGGCGGCGGACTCGACGAGCGCCTGGGCTTCCTGTTCGACACCGTGCAGGAGCCGCTGCTCCTGGTCGGCATGGACACCCCGCAGGTGTCGGTCGACGCCCTCGCCCCGGTGTTCGACGGCGCCGAGCGCGACGCGTGGTTCGGTCCGGCGGAGGACGGTGGCTTCTGGTCCCTGTTCATGCGCGAACCCACCGGTGACCTGATCCGCGGCGTGCCGATGTCGCAGGACGACACCGGGTCCGTGCAGCTCGAGCGGCTGCGGTCCGCCGGGCTCGACACGGGCCTGCTGGCCGAGTTGCTCGACGTCGACACGCTGCCGGACGCCGAGCGCGTCGCGGCACTCGCTCCCACCACGCGGTTCGCGGCGGCCCTGGCCGACGAGTCCACGACGACCTCCGGAGATGTCCGATGACCGACACGACCAGCACCCTGCAGGCCTTCGGGGCCGGCGGTGACGAGCCCTACACACGGGCCCTGCGCTCCGACGGACGACTCCGCCTGACCGACCCCGACCGTCCGGGCGAGGTCGTCACGATGGACGTCGGACGCTGGAGCGCCGCGGCGGACCGGGTCGACCGGTCCCTGCTCGAGGGAGCCGACGGCCCGGTCATCGACCTCGGCTGCGGTCCGGGTCGGATGCTGGTCGCCGCACTGCGGATGGGCGTGCCGGCCCTCGGCGTCGACGTCTCGGCCGAGGCCGTCGCCATCGCCACCCGGTCCGGCGGCCGGGCCGTCCAGGGTTCGGTGTTCGAGCCGGTGCCCGACGAGGGGCGCTGGGACACCGCGCTCGTCATCGACGGCAACATCGGCATCGGCGGCGACCCCGTCGCCCTGCTCGCCCGTGCGGCCGAGATCGTCCGGGTCGGTGGCCGGGTCGTCGTCGAGACGAACCGCGACGTCGACGTCGATCGCGCCTACGTCGCCACCGTGACGGACACGGACGGCCACGCGAGCTCCGCCTTCCCGTGGGCCGAGGTCGGACGCACCGCGCTGCAGGTCCACGCCGCGACGGCCGGACTGACCGTCCGGCAGAGCTGGACCGACGGCGGTCGACACTTCTGTGAGCTCATCGCCTGACACCACGTCGTTGTTTTGCATGGTGCAAGAGAAGGACGTACAGTGTTCTCCAGCAGTCGATGGTGTCGCGGACCCGTCGGCTCGACGGTCGCGGCACCTCGGCACGACAGCGAGGAGAGCACCATGAGCACCTTCCCACTCGGCGGGACCTTCGTCAGCGGACTCCGTCAGCGCGACGAGCTCGGCACCTACACCTCGACCGGGCGTGCGCCGCGCGTCGACACCGAGACCGGTACGTACACGGGCGTCCCGGCCGGACGCGTCGGTCGGTTCGTGGACACCCAGTTCCGTCGCCCGGGCACGGCGACGTCGAGCACGCGGACCGTCACCGGGTCCGTCCGTACCGCGACCGGGTCGTTCCGCACGGCCTGACCCGGCCGCCGCCCGCGCTCGTCCCGCCGGGACCCCGCACGGTTCTCCACAACCGTGGGCGCGTCCATCGCGGCGATGCCAGGATGGGGTCATGAACGACCGTGCCGGAACCCCAGCGACCGCAGACGACCTCGTCGACCTCGATGCGCTCATCGCGGCGTACTACGACCGGGTCCCGGACGTGACGAACGCCGAGCAGAAGGTCGTCTTCGGCACCTCGGGGCACCGCGGCTCGTCGCTGGACAGTGCGTTCAACGACACGCACATCGCCGCCATCACGCAGGCGATCGTGGAGTACCGCACCGCGCAAGGCACCGACGGCCCGCTGTTCATCGGCCGCGACACCCACGCGCTCTCCGGCCCCGCCGAGCGGACCGCGCTCGAGGTGCTGGCCGCGAACGGCGTGCACGTCCTGGCCGACTCCGACAACGGGTACGTCCCGACCCCGGCGCTGAGCCACGCGATCATCGCCTACAACACCGCCGGACACGACGACACCGCCGACGGCATCGTCATCACCCCGAGCCACAACCCGCCCCGCGACGGCGGCTTCAAGTACAACCCGCCGCACGGTGGACCCGCGGACAGCGACGCCACGACGTGGATCGCCGACCGCGCCAACGCGATCATCGCCGGTGGCAACGCGGAGGTGCAGCGCGCCGAGCACGCCACACACGACGGCTACGACTTCCTGCACAACTACGTGGCCGACCTCGAGAACATCATCGACATCGACGCCATCAAGCGCGCCGGGGTGAAGATCGGCGCCGACCCGCTCGGTGGTGCCTCGCTGCCCTACTGGAACCTCATCCGCGACCACTACGGCCTGGACCTCACCGTCGTGAACCCGGATGTCGACCCGACCTGGTCGTTCATGACGCTCGACTGGGACGGCAAGATCCGGATGGACCCGTCGAGCCCCTCGGCGATGGCGTCGGTCGTGGCCCGGAAGGACGACTTCGACGTCCTGACCGGCAACGACGCCGACTCCGACCGGCACGGCATCGTCACGCCCGACGGCGGACTGATGAACCCGAACCACTACCTCGCCGTCGCGATCGAGTACCTCTACGCGCACCGTCCGCACTGGCGTGACGACGCGGCGATCGGCAAGACCCTGGTGTCGTCGAGCATCATCGACCGCGTCGCCGAGTCCCTCGGCCGTCGCCTGTGGGAGGTCCCGGTCGGCTTCAAGTGGTTCGTCCCCGGGCTGATCGACGGCTCAGTCGCCTTCGGTGGCGAAGAGTCCGCGGGCGCGTCGTTCCTCCGCATGGACGGCACCGCGTGGACGACCGACAAGGACGGCATCATCCTGGCGCTCCTGGCGTCCGAGATCGTCGCCGTCACCGGCAAGACCCCGTCGCAGCTGTACGCCGAGCTCACCGAGCGCTTCGGCGACCCGGTGTACCAGCGCGTCGACGCCGCCGCCAGCAAGGAGCAGAAGGCCCGCCTGTCGAAGCTCGACGGCGACGCCATCACCGCCGAGACCCTGGCCGGTGACCCGATCACGGCGAAGCTCTCGAAGGCCCCGGGCAACGACGCGGCCGTCGGCGGCGTCAAGGTCGTCACGGACAAGGCCTGGTTCGCGGCCCGACCGTCCGGCACCGAGGACGTCTACAAGATCTACGCCGAGAGCTTCGTCGGGCAGGAGCACCTGGAGCAGGTCCAGCGCGAAGCCAAGGAGATCGTCGACGCCGCACTCGGGGCCTGACAGCGGCGGCATTTCCGTGCAAGGCTGAGCCGCATGGCGTTGTTCGGACGGAAGAAGCCGGTGGCAGAGCCGTTGCCACTCGTCGTGCTCGCGCAGCGCACCCTGGCGGAGCGAGGCGTCGAGACGACGGTGGACGGGCCTCCCGGCGATCCGATGCACGTGCGTCTGCTCGGTGCGGACGGGCAGGTCTACCTGCTCGCCAACCTCGCCGCGCAGGTCCGCGGAGAGACCGAGGAGCGTCGGACGGACATCGTCCGTGCGCACTTCGACCGGATGCTGCAGGCCCACCGAGAGCCCACGCCGGAAGAGCTCAGTGCCGACGAACTGCGCGACCGGGTGCGTCTGCGCCTGCTCGCCGAGGACGGCGCCGACCCCACCGACCTGACGTACGCGCGTCCGTTCGCACCGGGTCTCGTCCTCGGGCTGTGCGTGGACTACCCGACGATGGTGAGCACCCTGGCGACGCAGACGCTGCCGAAACTCGCCCTCGGCGCGGACGAGCTGTGGGCGATGGCCCGGTTCAACACCGACGCCGAAGCGGTCGACGCGAACGCCGAGATCGCCCCCGGGGTCCACATCGTCGAGGGCGAGTCCCTCTTCATCGCGTCGAAGGCCGTCAACCTGCCGGCACTGTTCGGTGCCGCCCCGTTCGGCACGGTGTTCGCGGTGCCGCACCGCCACCTGCTGCTCGCGGTCCCGCTCCGCGACGCCGACAGCCTGCAGGCGATCCAGACGCTCGCCGGGCTGCTGGTGCAGATCCTCGGGGACGAGGACGCCGGGCTGCCGGGTGGCCTGCTCAGCCCGCACCTGCTGTTCTCGCGCCACGACCACGTGTCCCCCGTGTCGACGTTCGACCACGAGACCGGCGAACTCCGCATCGAGGTCGACGAGCGGTTCCAGGAGGCCCTCGAGCAGGCCGTCGCCTGACGAGGGGGGTCCCGGCGGAGCACGCCGGAGGTCTGCCCCACATCACGCTGTGGAGGGCTGCCGATCTCCACAGGAACGCGCTCCCGGTGCGCGCCGCCGTTGCCCGAGTTGTAACTTTGCAGGCAGCGCAAAATCCTCGGGAGTCCCGCACATGACACAGACCGCGACCGCACCCGCGGCCCCCACGACGTCCTCGAACGCCGTGATGAACCACCGCCAGATCCTGCTCGTGATCTACGGCCTGATGGCCGGCATGTTCCTGGGCGCCCTCGACCAGACGATCGTCGGCACCGCGATCCGGACCATCGGCGACGACCTGCACGGTCTCGACCAGCAGGCCTGGGTCACGACCGGCTACCTGATCGCCTCGACGATCACCACGCCGATCTACGGCAAGCTCTCCGACCTCTTCGGCCGACGTCCGCTGTTCATCACCGCGATCGCGATCTTCATCCTCGGCTCGCTCGCCGCGTCGTTCTCGACGTCGATGCTGATGCTCGCCGGGTTCCGCGCGCTGCAGGGCCTCGGTGCCGGTGGTCTGATGTCCCTGCCGCTGGCGATCATGGGTGACATGCTCGCCCCGCGTGAGCGCGCCAAGTACCAGGGTTACTTCCTGGCCGTGTTCGGCATCTCGTCCGTCATCGGTCCGCTCGTCGGCGGTGTCTTCGCCGGCGCGAACGAACTGCTCTTCATCTCCGGATGGCGCTGGGTCTTCCTGATCAACGTGCCGATCGGCATCATCGCGCTGTTCATGGTGCTGACGTTCCTGCACCTGCCGAAGTACGGCGAGCGCCGCAAGCCGCGCATCGACTGGTGGGGCGCGTCCCTCGTCATCGTGACGCTGGTCCCGCTGCTCCTCATCGCCGAGCAGGGCCGCGAGTGGGGCTGGGGCTCCCCCGGGGCCCTCGCCTGCTACGGCGTCGGGGCGCTCGGCCTGATCGCGTTCGTCATCGTCGAGCGGGCGATGGGCGACGACGCGATCCTGCCGCTGAAGCTGTTCAGCTCGCACGTGTTCTCGATGGCCGCCGTGCTGTCCGTGCTCATCGGCTTCGGCATGTTCGGCGCGATGCTGACCATCCCGCTGTACCTGCAGATCGTCAAGGGCGTCACGCCGACCGAGTCCGGGTTCGCGATGCTGCCGATGGTCCTCGGCCTGATGATCTCGTCGATCGCCTCGGGTCAGATCGTGTCCCGCACGGGCAGGTACCGGATCTTCCCGGTCACCGGCACGGCCTTCACCGCGGTCGGCTACACCGTCCTGACGTTCCTGACCGCCGACCGGCCCCTGTGGTTCCTGATGACCGGCATGTTCCTCATCGGCCTCGGGCTCGGCCAGCTCATGCAGACGCTGACGCTCGCCGCGCAGAACTCCGTGTCGCCGCGGGACATCGGTGTCGCCACCAGCGCCGCGACCTTCTTCCGCCAGATCGGCGGCACCATGGGCACCGCGGTGCTCCTGTCCGTGCTCTTCAGCCTGATGCCGACGAACATCACCGGGGCGCTGCAGAACGAGTCCGACCTGAAGAGCGCCCTGAACGCGGCGCTGAACCCGGCGGTGGCCGACGCCGAGCAGAACAAGGGCGTGATGGACCAGATCTGGGACCCGATCGTCACGCCGATCAAGCGGAACGTGCAGGACGGTCTCGACCAGGGCGCCGTGCAGGCGAAGCAGGCCGCCGACCAGGCCGTGACGAAGCAGGTCACCGCCGCCGTGCAGCAGCAGGTCGACGCCGGTACGATCCCCGCCGCGGCGGCCGACACGGTCATCGCCCAGCAGATCGCCGACGCGAAGGGCGACGCCGAGCAGAAGGCGCTGCAGACCGCCGCGGCCAAGGCGGGCGCCGAGGTCGTCGACGGCACCCTGCAGGTCGACTACTCGAACGCCGCGCAGCGCCGGGACATCGTCGACACGGTGGCGCCGAAGCTCGTCGACCAGCTGCGCGACGGCAAGGGCGGCACCTCCTCGAGCACGTCGTCCACCAACGACACGTCGTTCCTCAACGGGTCCGACAAGCGGCTCAGTCGTCCGTTCCTGGTCGGGTTCAGCGACTCGGCGGTCACGGTCTACTGGGTCGGCCTCGCGGTCATCCTGCTCGCCTTCGTCCTGACCTGGTTCTTCAAGGTGCCGCCGCTCCGCAAGACGTCGGCGCTCCAGGAGCAGGCCGACGCCGCACGCAAGAGCGCGGATGACGACCGACTGACCGTCGACGCCCAGCAGGCAGCGGCCGGCTCCGGCTCGCTCGTCTTGCCCGACACGGGATCGATGTCGATCGTGCCCACGTCGCCCGACGTGCCCGCGCAGCCGCGCTCGGACCGCGCGGTCGGATCGGACGGCACCCGGGCACCCCTGCCCCACGCGTCCACGCACGGCGCGCACTCGTCGTCGACCCCGGTGGACGAGCCTCCGGCCGCGACCGGTGTGCTCCGGGTGCAGCACGGCGCGCACGCCGCCGGCGAGGCCGACGAGCACCCGCACGGTCGCCACACGGCCGGGTAGCCCCTCGCAACACGCAACGTGGGCGGTTGCACGCAGCGGTACTCCGCGGTGTGCAGCCGCCCACGTTGCGTTCCGTGGAAGGTGCCCGGCGTAGCGTCCGGAGGATGAGTCTCGAAGTCCGCAACGACACCGACCAGAACCAGTACTCCCTCGTCGAGGACGGCGACGTCATCGGCCTCGCCGCCTACGAGATCGACGGGGACGTGATCCACTTCGTCCACACCGAGGTCGACCCGGAGCACCGCGGCGGCGGCCACGCCTCGATCCTCGTCGAGAACGCGCTGGACGACGTCCGCGCGAACTCCGACCGTCGCGTCGTCGCCGATTGCAGCTACGTCGCCGCGTGGCTCGAACGGCACCCGGACCACCAGGACCTCACCACGCGCTGACCCGCCGGGTCGGACGCGCGCGGTGTCAGTACGACCGGTCGTGCGTCCCCGCCCGATGCGTGCCGCTGCCGGCCCGACTCGAGGGCACCCGGATGAGCACGGTCCCGCTGAGCAGGTCGTGGTCGTCGCGTGAGGGCGTCGGCGCTTCGCGCGGGAGGCGCGCCTGCCGCTCGTACTCGGCCTGCGTCTCCTGACGGGTGGGCGCGAAGACCTCGTCCATCATCGACACCACGCCACCGGAGCCGCCCCCGCGTGTGGACTTGTTCGACAGGTCGATCCAGCCCAGACGGTCGGCGATCCACACCACGACGACCGCAGCGGCCACCGCCCCCAGGAAGATCAACCAGTTCACGGCAGCGACGTTACGTGGCCGATCGGCGGAGAACATCCGCCGCGCGGCTGATCCTCGCGATCCGTACGCGCCGAGTCTCGCGCTCAGGGCACCCGCTCGAGCCACTCCCGCGTCGAGAACTTCGTCGCCACGAGCTCCTGCGCCTTCTGCCGCTCGGCGTCGGTGACGTGCCCCTCGGTCGCCCCGTAGAGCTTCGTGAAGGTGCCGATGAGTCGGTCGATGATCTCCGCGCGGCTCAGGCCGGTTTGGGACCGCAGCGGGTCGACACGTTTCGCGGCGCTCGTCGTCCCCTTGTCGCTCATCTTCTCGCGGCCGATGCGCAGCACCTCCACCATCTTCTCGCCGTCCATGTCGTAGCTCATGGTCGCGTGGTGCAGGAGCGACCCGGTGCCGAGGCGCTTCTGCGCGGCCCCGCCGATCTTGCCCTTGGTCGAGGTGATGTCGTTGAGGGGCTGGTAGTACGCCTCGATGCCGAGGGACTTCAGCGCCTCGATCACCCACTCGTCCAGGTACGCGTACGAGTCGGCGAACGTCATACCCTGCACGAGGTCGGTCGGCACGTACAGCGAGTACGAGATGATCGCGCCCGCGTCCATGAACATCGCGCCGCCGCCGGAGATCCGCCGCACGACCTGCACGCCGTACTTCTCGGCGCCGGCCGGGTCGACCTCGTTCTTCAGCGACTGGAACGACCCGATGACGACCGCGGGCTGGTCCCACTCCCAGATGCGCAGCGTCGGCCCGCGGCGGCCGGCCCCGACCTCCTCGGTGAGGACCTGGTCGAGCGCCAGGTGCTCGTTCGGGCTGATCGGGCCCTCGTGGATGACCTGCCACTCGTAGTCCCGCCACGACGATGCCCGCGACAGGGCTCGGCGGACGGCGACCCCGACGGACTCGGGCGTGAAGCCGAGCAGGACGGCGTCGTCGGGCAGCGCGTGTCGCACGGCGGCCGCGATCCCGGCCGCGTCGGTGTCGGCGCGCAGGCCGTCCACCGCCTGGTCGATCAGCGGGAGCGCGTCGTCCGGTTCGAGGAAGAAGTCACCCGCCAACCGGAACCGGTCGATCCTGCCGTCGACGACCTCCAGGTCGACGACGACGAGCTTGCCTCCGGGGACCTTGTACTCACCGTGCATGCCGCCACCCTATTCCGGGAGGCCCGTGGCGGCGCCGCACCGGGCCTCCCGTCCGCGGGCGGGGCCGACGGGCGCGACGCGATCACCTGAAAGCGAACCGAGTTGCCGCTGTGGGGGCGCGGGCGTACCGTCGTCACCACGCCTGGGGTGCGACCCCCCTCGAGCCTCGGGCGTCGCCGCTCGACCCGTTCCCCCCAATGGGTCGAGTGGTCCGGCCCCGGTCTGTTCCCCCGACAGGCCGGGGTCCCCGTCGTTCGTGGGCGGTTCCCCCCCGGTCCCGGCCGGCCGATGGTTCCCCGAACAGGGTCGTCCCGTGCGAGACAGGACAGCGGCAGCCAGGCAGCGCCCGCCACGGCGGCGAGGACGCGCGTGGACGTCAGCGCGCCGGGCGGACCGCGTCGACGCCGGGCTGGACAGGGAACCAGGGCAGGTGCTCCTGCAGCCACAGCGAACCACCGCCGAGCGTGAACGTGTACTCGCCGGGGGCACGGTCGTACCGACGGGCGATCACGTCGCGGGAGTCGCTGTCCACGCCGTCACGCATCACGAGCGGGCCGCAGTCACGCGTCGTGAACGTCACGGCCGGGTGCGACGACCCGATCCCCCTGGTGGAGCGGCTGGAGATGGTGCTCCCCTCCGCCGACGTGACCGAACACGTGCGGTCCTGTGGGTGCGCGTCGTCGTACGCCGAGAGGGACAGCAGGGCCGGGAAGAGCTCCAGCGCCGGCACCATGACGACGAAGAGCAGCAGCCCGGTGAGCGTCCCCCGGACGACCCGGGGCCGGGTCTGGTGCGTGAGCTCGCCGAGCAGGTCCTGGTACTCCGCCCACGGTCTGGTCGCGTTCATCGACAACCAGTCAGCGAGGACGTCGTAGTGGCGGTCGAACCGCCCCGCGAGGAAGGAGCCCTGGCCGTCGGTGACCCCGCTGACGCCGACGTGACCCGACAACCGCGGTTCGATGCGCACGATCTCCCCCGGCCGGACGACATGCGTGGGTGCGAATCCGGACCGGGCCTCGAGTCGGTCGGGGAAGACCCGGACGCGCGAGCGGAGTGACCGGACGCCGAGCAGGACCAGACCGATGCCGAGGACGACCGTGAAGGAGCCCGTGCCGATCCGGACGAGGTCCGCGTCGCCGTAGAACGCGGTGGCGGACAGCATCCGGACGCCCAGGGCCGTGATGCCCGCAGCGGCGGACGTCAGGGCGGCCGCGCCCCACGGACTCCGGCGGACGGTGGCGGTCGGCCGCGTCGGCCGTTCATGGCGCGCTCGGTACATGTACTCCCCCAGTGTGGTCATCTCGTGCCGTCGTGCTGTCGTGCCGTCCTGCTGTCGTGCCGTCCTGCTGTCGCGCCGCCGGTCAGCGCCCCGCGACGACTCGGTCGAGCCAGGCGACGAGGTCCGCGACCACCTCGTCGCGGTTCGTCTCGTTGTAGACCTCGTGCCGCGCTCCCTCGTAGACGAGGACGGTGACGTCGGAGAGCCGTCCGCGCCGCCGGTAGGTCCGGGCGAGCAGCTCGACGGAACGGGGCCCGCCGAGGGAGTCCTCGGACCCGACCTGCAGCAGCATCGGCAGGTCGTGCGGGATCCGCCGACGGGGCAGGCCGAGCAGCCGCAGGGTGTCGGGCAGACCGAAGAGGCCGAGGACGTCCGCCTCGACGGCCAGCGGGTCGAGACCGACGGCCTCGATGACCGCTCGGTCGCGGGTGAGCCACTCGTGCTTCGTCGGACCGGAGGCTGCGTGCCGCCGGTTCAGGTCGCCGCCGTTCATGAGTCCGGGCAGGCGGAGGGCGCTGGCGGACAGGACAACGCCGGCGTACTGCTCGGACGAGGTGTTCACGATCCGCTGCGCCATCAGGGACCCCCACGAGTGGCCGAGCAGCACGACGGGCAGACCGGGGTCGTCGGTCTTCGCCACCGCGGTCATCTGCTCGACGGCCGCGATCGCGGCGCGGAGGCCGCCGGGCCCGAGCCGCCCGAGTTCGCCGTGGTCGCCGTCCCACTGCGCCAGGCCGGTCCGCCCGTGCCCGCGGTGGTCGTTCGCGTGCACGGTCCACCCGGCGCGGACGAGGTCCTGTGCGAGCGGCTCGTACCGGAGGCCGTGCTCACCGACGCCGTGGGCGATCTGCACGATGCCCTTCGGCTTGCCCGCGCGCCACGTCGAGTAGACGATCTCGACACCGTGGGCGTCGGTGAACGAGGAGTCGCCTCGGGCGGCGGAGAACGTGGGCACGGCAGCATCCTGACAGACCGCGCACCTGTTCACCCGGCGTTCACGCGGGCGCTCGTCCGCCGGCCTAGCGTCTCGCCCATGGACGTCCTCGTCACCGTCGTGTTGGTGATCGTGGTGGCCCTCGTGTTCGACTTCACGAACGGGTTCCACGACACTGCGAACGCCATGGCCACCTCGGTGGCCACGGGTGCCCTCAAGCCCCGCACCGCCGTCCTCATCTCCGCCGTGCTCAACCTGGTCGGCGCGTTCCTCTCCACCGAGGTCGCGAAGACCGTCTCGCAGGGGATCATCCGCGAGGGCCAGGACGGCATCCACATCTCGCCGACGATGATCTTCGCGGGGCTCGTCGGCGCCGTGCTCTGGAACCTGGCGACGTGGTACTTCGGCCTGCCGTCGTCGTCCACGCACGCGCTGTTCGGTGGGCTCATCGGGGCGTCGGTCATCGGCGCCGGGCTGCAGTCGGTCGACTGGGCCACCGTGGTCTCGAAGGTCGTGCTGCCGGCGCTGCTCTCCCCCGTCATCGCGGGCGTGATCGCTCTCGTCGCCACCTACGTGGCCTACCGGCTGACGAAGAACGCCACGACGCACGGTGCCGCGACGAGCTTCCGGCACGGGCAGACGATCTCGGCGTCGCTGGTGTCGCTCGCGCACGGGACGAACGACGCGCAGAAGACGATGGGCGTCATCACGCTGACCCTGATCGCCGCGGGCTACCAGGGTCCGGGCAGCGGCCCGGAGCTCTGGGTCATCCTGGCCTGCGGGCTCGCGATCGCCCTCGGTACGTACATGGGCGGCTGGCGGATCATGCAGACCGTCGGCAAGAAGATCTCCGACGTGCAGTCGCCGCAGGGCTTCGCGGCGGAGACGAGCTCCGCCGCGACGATCCTGGTGTCCTCGCACCTCGGCTTCGCGCTCTCGACCACGCACGTGACGAGCGGGTCGGTCATCGGCTCGGGCCTCGGCAAGAAGCTGGCGGACGTGCACTGGGGCGTCGTCGGCAAGATCGTGATCGCCTGGGTCATCACGCTGCCGTCCGCCGCGGTCGTCGGCGGTCTGGCCACCTGGCTGGCCTCCACCTCGACGATCGGCCTGGTCGTCGTGGCGCTGCTCGCCCTGGTCGGCGGGCTGACGTTCTCCGTGCTGGCCCGCCGCAAGCCGATCAGTGCGGACGACGTCCACGAGGGCACCGCGGAGCGCGAGCCCGTGGCTGCCGGGAACCGAGGGAGGAACCGATGAGCATCGACTTCACCGCCATCGGCACCGTCGCGGGGGTCGGCTTCGTCGCCGCCGTCGGCGTGGTGCTGCTCTACACGCTCGGACTGCGGCTGCTCGGGACCGGCCAGCCCGGCGACTCCGGCGGCGAGCGCACGCAGTACTCCGAGGAGACGCCGCGCTCCGGCTCGACCCCGCCGGCGGCGTACCTCGGCGCGGGCGTGTGCTTCGCGGTCTGCATCGCCGCCGTCCTCACCGGCATCTGGATGACGATCCCGCAGTTCCACTGAGCGCCGGTACCCGTCCGAGACGCCGCCATGTGCGCGTGACGCCGCCGCGATCGGCGGCGTCTCACACACAAGACGGCGTCACTCACACACAGGTCCGTCCCGCGCCACCCAATCCGCACGCCGCGCCGGCGCCGCCCGTCAGGAGCCGTGCCTGCGATGATCGCCGGGTGACCCACCACCGCATCGACACCACTCCCGACACCGCCGTCGACGTGCTCACCGCCGAACGCAGACCGGTGCTGACCGTCGCTCCGGGCGACACCGTCACGGTGCACACCCTCAGCGCCGCCGGCTACACCGAACGCCTGTCGGCGCCGGGGGTCGAGGTCCCGACGCTCATCCCCTCCCGCCGCGGCCACTGCCTGCTCGGTCCGATCGCGGTCGCCGGTGCACGGCCCGGTCAGGTGCTCGCGATCCGGTTCGACGACCTGGTGCCGGACGACTGGGGGTACACCGGCTCGGGCGGCGTCGACACCCCGCTCAACCGGGCCCTCGGCCTGGCCGACCCGTCGACCCGCGGCCCGCTCCTGTGGGACGTCGACCCGACCGCGGGCACCGCGCACAACCAACTCGGGCTCGGCGTGCGGACGGCCCCGTTCCTCGGCCTCGTCGGGCTCCCACCGGAGGCCACCGGCGAGCACTCCACGATCCCGCCGCGACCCCTCGGTGGCGGGAACATCGACTGTCGCGAGCTCGTCGCCGGCGCCACCCTGTACCTGCCGGTGACGGTCCCGGAGGCGCTGCTCTCGCTCGGTGACGGCCACGCGGCACAGGGTGACGGCGAGGTGTCCGGCACCGCCGTCGAGTGCGGCATGACGACCACGATGACGCTGACGTTGCTGGACGACGCACCGGTCGCTGGCATCCACGCCGACACCCCCGCGGGACGCATCACGTTCGGGTTCGACGCGGACCTCAACGCCGCGACCACGACGGCCCTCGACCGGATGGTCGACTGGATCGCCGGCTCGTACGGCATCACACGCGCCGAGGCGCTCGGCATGGCGAGCGTCACGGTGAGCATGCGTGTCACCCAGGTCGCGAACCGCACCTGGGGCGTGCACGCGCTGCTCCCGCACGACGCGGTCCTGACGCGGTAGGCCGACCGGGTCGACCGGATGACGGACGGGAGGCCCGGCGGACGTGGGCGGGTCTGCTCACGTCCGCCGGGCCTCCCGTCCGGTCCCCGCGTCGCGCGGGTGCGCGGGTGCGCGGGTCAGTGCGCGGAGTACCCGCCGTCGACCAGGTGGTAGCTGCCGCTGATGAACGACGCCTGGTCGCTGAGCAGGAACAGGACGAGCGCGGCGACCTCGGCGTCGGTGCCGAGACGTCCCGCAGCGTGCTGCGCCTCGAGCCCGGCGAGCTCGTCGCCGCTCAGCGAGGAGCGGACGAGCGGGGTGTCGATGAAGCCCGGGCCGACGGCGTTCGTGCGGACGCCCTTCGCCGTGTACTCGAGCGCGGCGACCTTCGTCAGGCCGACGAGGGCGTGCTTCGACGCGACGTAGGCGGCGTTGTCCGCGATGCCGACCGACCCGAGCACCGAGGACATGTTGACGATCGCGCCGCCGCCCGCCGCCAGGATCGCCGGGATCTCGTAGCGCAGGCCGTAGAAGACACCGTCGAGGTCGACGGCGCGGACGCGGTCCCACGCCTCGATGTCGTACTCACCGATGGGCTGCGGCGCGGCGCCGATGCCGGCGTTGTTGACGGCGAGGTGCAGTGCGCCGTAGGTGTCGACGGCGAACCGGACGGCGCGCTCGTTGTCCGCGGCGATCGCCGAGTTGGCGGAGACGGCGGCTGCGGTGCCACCGGCCTGCTCGATCTCGGCGGCGACTCGCTCGGCGGTCTCCTGCCTGATGTCCGTGACGACGACGGAGGCTCCCGCCGCCGCCAGCTCCTTCGCGATCGACTCGCCGATGCCGCTGCCACCACCGGTGACGATGGCGACCTTGCCCTCGAACCCGTTCATGTGTCCTGCTCCTCCCGTGCCTTCCGGCCCGTGTCGACTGGACAACACCTGTTGCCCAGGACCCCACTGTACGCCCGTCACGCCGGGGGTCGATCGGACGTCGGACCGCGGAACTCCGCGTGGTCGGGCCAGGATAATTCGTTCGCTGAACTAATGAGTTAGGCTGACGACTCGTGACCGTCACCGACCCGCTCCCCACCACTGCGCGTCGCCGCCGATCGGCCGACCCCTCCCTCGCCAGCGACGTCCGGATCGCCGTGAACCGGTTGTCACGGACGCTGCGGGCACAGAAGGCCGACACGACCGTCAGCGATGCCCAGTTCTCCGCGCTCGCCCTGCTGCACCGCGAGGGCGCGATGACCCTCGCCGACCTCAGCCGTCACGAGGGCGTCACCCCGCCCTCGATGACGAAGACCGTCACCGCACTGATCGGCCGCGGCCTGCTCACCAAGGACGACCACGGCGACGACCGCCGGAAGGTCCTGCTCTGCCCGACCGCCGACGGCGACGACCTGGTCGTCGAGACCCGGCAGCGACGCGACGGTTGGCTCACCCCGCGCCTCGCCGCCCTCACCGCGGCGGAACGGAAGACGCTCACCGCCGCCACCGACATCCTCCTGAGGCTCGCCGCCCAGTGAGTGCCATGTTCCGGTCCCTCTCGGGACGCAACTACCGCATCTGGTTCGCCGGTGCCCTCGTGTCGAACATCGGCACGTGGATGCAGCGCACCGCCCAGGACTGGCTCGTCCTCACCCAGCTGACCCACGACGACGCCGTGGCCGTCGGGGTCACCATGGCGCTGCAGTTCGGTCCACAGCTGGTCCTGCTGCCCTGGACCGGCCTGGTCGCCGACCGCTTCGACCGACGCCGGATGCTCATGCTCACGCAGGGGCTGATGGGGCTGCTCGGCCTCGGGCTCGCCGTGATGGTCCTGACCGACACCGCGACGCTCTGGTCCCTCTACGGGTTCGCGCTCGCACTCGGCGTGGTCGCCGCGTTCGACACCCCGGTCCGCCAGGCCTTCGTCTCCGACGTCGTGACGGGCGAGCAGGTCTCGAACGCCGTCGCGTTGAACTCGGCGTCGTTCAACGCCGCCCGGCTCATCGGACCCGCGGTCGCCGGTGTCCTCATCGCGGCGATCGGGTCCGGCTGGGTGTTCGTCATCAACGCGGGGTCGTTCCTCGCCGTGCTCCTCGCACTGCGGTTCGTCGACCCGCGACAGCTCGCCGACCGGGCGCGAGCCCCACGCGGCAAGGGACAGCTCGTCGCGGGCTTCCGGTACGTCCGGACCCGGCCGGACATCATCGTGGTGCTCTGCATGATCTTCGTCGTCGGGACGTTCGGTGTGAACTTCCCGATCTTCACCTCGACGATGGCACGCGTGGAGTTCCACCGCGGCGCAGGCGAGTTCGGGCTCCTCAACTCCGTGATGGCGGTCGGGTCGGTCCTCGGCGCGCTGCTCTCGGCGCGTCGGGAGGTCCCCCGGATGCGCACGTTGACCATCGCGGCCGGCGGGTTCGGCCTCGCGTGCACCGCCGCGGCCGTCGCACCGACGTACTGGACCTTCGCGGTCCTGCTCGCCTTCGTCGGGCTGGCGTCCCTGACGTTCATGACCACCGCGAACGCCCTCGTGCAGACCACCACCACGCCGGCGATGCGCGGCCGCGTGATGGCCCTCTACATGGCGGTCTTCGCCGGCGGGACACCGCTCGGCGCCCCGATCGTCGGCGCGGTCGCCGACGCGTGGGGCCCGCGGTGGGCGATCGGGGTCGGCGCGGCCTCGGGCTTCGTCGCCCTGGCGGTCGCCCTCGTGTGGCTCGTCCGGTTCCAGCACGTCCGTCTGCGGTACGACGCCGACAACCGCCTGCACCTGGCCGTCACGCGGTCACTCCCGGTGGTCACCCCGGCACCCGGGACCCGCGCAGCACGGGCAGCGGTGCGGCGTGACCTGGAGCACGACGAAGCGGTCGTGGAGCGCTCGAGCGCGGTCTGAGCCGAAGCGGCTCCGGGGATCCTGACCGTGACCGCTGCGTCAGTGCGCCGGTTCGGGCGCGGTGAACACCCGGCGGTCGAGCGCCGCCGTGATCGTCTCCGCCGCTGCCGCCAGCCGGGAGCCCGCCGACCGGGCAGCGTCCACCGCGGTCTCCGGCGTCACCGTCTCGAGTTCGGCACGTGCCTCGCCGAACGCCCGGACCTCCGCTGCCAGGTGCACCCCGACGAGGTCGTCCAGACACCCCTCACTGCGACGGGCCAGGAACAGCAGCGACCGGGGGCTGTGCTCGTCGAGCAGGAGGAACGTGGCCGCATCGGCGGTGGTACTGCCGTGCCGGAACTCCCGGTGGAAGGCCTCGCCCGCTCCGCAGGCCCGCAGCGCGGTGGACCAGGAGGCCGCCGAGCCGGGGTCGAGCAGGTCCGAGGCGAGCATCCGCGCGGTCACGGTCAACCGGGTCAGCGACCGACCGAGCGTGAAGAACTCCCACACCTCGTCGCGGCTGACGTCCCCGTCGACCACGCCGACCGCCAGGGCGCTACGCTCCCGCACCCAGCCGAGGAACTCGTGCGCCTTCTCCCCGACGACCTTGCGGGGCAGCCGGGAGCGCGTCGTGTTGAGGCAGTCCCACAACTCGGTGGACACGACGTCCCGGGCACGACGGGCGTCGTCCCGAGCGACGGCGACGGCCGCGGCGATCGAGGCCGGTTCGTGGCGGTCCAGGGCCAGGGCGTCGAGGGTCGCCGAGGGGCTGAGGTCCGTGTCCGGCATCACCGCCGCACCGACCACCGCCCGGAGGTCCCGCCCGAGCCCGGGATCGTCGGTCGAGGGATCCCGCCGGGCCAGGTGCACGTCGAGCAGGCGCGCGACGACGTCCGTCCGCTCGACCGCGCCCCCGACACTGTGGACGCTCCTGGCGAGTCGGTTCAGCACGGCGACTCCTGCATGCGCCGAACCTACTGACGGCTCGTTGCCGGGGTGTTTCCGAGCCGCGTCACCGGTGTTGCGGGGGACACCGTTTGATGGATCCCTGGACGCTGGACGTGCAAGTCATCACGCTCGCTAGACAAACTAACTAGAGCGTCTAGCATTGTCCGTATGACTTCCGAGGTGACGACAGCAGCCCCGGGGTTCTGGTACGGCGAGGACTCCAGGGTCGACGCAGTGGACGTGTTGAACGCCCTGCGTCGCTACCGCACTGCGGAGAGCTCAGCCCAGCGTCGCGTGCGTGAAGAACTCGGGATCGGTGAGAACGCGTTGACAGCCCTGCGGGTGCTCGTCGACGCCGAGACCTCAGGGCGCACCGTCAACTCGAAGGAACTCGCGGAGCGCCTGGGCATCACCGCGGCGTCCACCTCGGCGCTCGTCGACCGACTCGTCCGCTCCGGTCACGTCGAGCGGCACGCAGACCCGGCTGACCGGCGGGGTGTCATCCTCACCGCGACGGGCAAGTCGATGCGCCGGGCACTCGCCGTGATCGGTGACCTGGACTCCCGCGCCGTCGAGGTCGCGCAGCACCTGCCGCCCGAGGACATGGCCGTCGTCGTCGCGTTCCTGCAGCAGATGGCCGGCGCGGTCGACGAGACCGACGGCGACGAGTACTGACCGAGCGCCCGGCGTACGCTGACACGATGCGCGAGCCCGAGGACGACATGCCCGCCTCCGAACTCGACGCACGCGCGCGTGCGGACGCTGCTCTCCGGCGGATCCGCGACGGGGCCGACCCCACTCGGGAGGCCTTCGACCTGGCGAACACGCTGAACGACGAGTCGGTCAGCCGGTTCGCCCGTCGCCTTCGGGACGTGTTCCGCCGGTCCTGACGAGCGGTCGGAACGCGGTGCCGACCGCCGCGATGTCGTCGCCGCCGTGCCCCGCAGCACTGGCGTCCGCGTAGACCCGGCCGAGGGCGTCCAGCAGGGTCGTGTCGACGTCCGAGTCGCGCGCGGCGTCGGTGATCAGGCCGATGTCCTTCCGGAGGCCGTCGAGCGCGAACTGCGCCGGGAACTCCCCCGAGATCATGGCCGCGCCCTTGGTGTGGGCGTAGGCCGAGTCGCTGGCGGAGCCGTCGATCGCGTCGAGGAACAGCTGCGGGTCGAGCCCGAGCGCGCGGGCGATCGCCAACGACTGACCGGTCGCGGCGGTGATCGAGGCGATCCAGGCGTTCGCGGCCAGCTTCAACGCCGTGCCCTGACCGACCTGGTCCCCGGCACGGACGACCTTGGCACTGACGGCGTCCAGCACCGGCTCGACGACCGACACCGGGTCGTCCGCACCGGCGACGAGCATGGTCAGCTTGCCCTGCTCGGCCGGTGCCTTGGTGCCGAGCATCATCGCCTCGACCAGGGTGATGCCGTACTTCTCGGCGAGCTGCACGACGGTCTCGGTGCCGGCGACACCGATGGTCGACGCCTGCACCCACACGGCGTCCTGCGGAGCGTCCCCGGCAGCGTGCTCGAGGACGTCGACCACCGCGTCGGTGTCGAACAGGGTCAGCAGCACGACCTGTGCCTGCGACACCGCGTCGGCAGCGTCGGCGGCCACCGCCGCCCCGGACTCGGCGAGCGGCCGTGCACGCTCCTCGGTCCGGTTCCACACCGTGACGTCGTGCCCAGCACGGAGCAGCGACTGCGCGACGCCTGCTCCCATCGCTCCGGTTCCCAACACCGACACGCGCACCGTGGTCTCCTCACCGTGTGGCTCCCTGCCACGACGAACTCGACGGTACGCGGCTCCCCGGGGTGCTGGCGCAGCGCCGGCCAGGTCGTGGATGACGACGGCCCGACCCCCGTCGGTGCAGGAGGAGTGTCGGGGCAGGAGGAGTGCCGGCGCAGGAAGGGCGTCAGCGCAGGAGCCCCCGCGCGGCGAGCCACGGCTCCGGGTCGACCGGGTGGCCGAGGATCACCTCGAAGTGCAGGTGCGGTCCGGTGGAGACCCCGGTGCTGCCCACTGCGCCCAGGCGCTCCCCCACGCTGACCGACTGCCCGGGTCGCACACCGATGACCGACAGGTGGCCGTAGCGGGTCTCGGTGCCGTCCGGGTGTCGGAGCAGCACCTGGTTGCCGTAGCCGCCGAGCACCCCCGCGGACACGACCGTGCCGGACATCACCGCGAACACGGGCGTTCCGGTCGCCGCGGCGAAGTCGGTGCCCTGGTGCCTCGTGGAGCACGCAGAACACCCGGCGACGTCCCGCCCACCGAAGTTCCCCGCCGACGGGATGGTGCCGGCGACCGGGCGAGCCACCGCCTGGGCGGACCCGGGCAGTCGGGTGAGGACCACCCCGTCCGTGGTCCGACCGACGGTGAAGTCCGAACGCGGCAGGGCGTCCGGCGAGGTGCCGACCGCGCGGAAGTCCTGGGACCGCGGAGCCGGTGCGACCACCACGGTCGGCGCGGCGACGACCGACTGCGGGGCTGCCTCCGTGACGAGCAGACAGGTCGTGATCGCGATCGACGTCACCGCCAGCCTGCGCCGCCCCCACCAGTGGTCACGGACGTCCTGCACGGCGGAGACGGCCGATGCGTGGACGAGGGCGACGGTGAGCGAGACACGTGGCCGGAGTGGTCGCCGGGTCACGGCCGAGCCGGACAGCCGGACCACGGAGGCCCGGGCGGCGCGGAGCGGCCCACCCCGGGCGGCGACCTGAGCGGCCTCTTCGGCAGCCCGACGCGCTCGGCGGGATCCGTACTGGATCGGGGACGTCGGGCTGGTCAGTGACGTCGGGCTGGCCAGGGACGTCGGGCTGGTCAGTGATGTCGGGCTGGCCAGGGACGTCGGGCTGGCCAGGGACGTCGGGCTGGCCAGGGACGTCGACCCGGTCGAGGACACGTCGCGGAACGCCCGATCAGACCCGGACGACACCGGTGGCGACGATCCGTTCGACCTCGACCGCGACGGCGTCGACCACCGCGCGGGTGACAGCGTCGACGACCGCCTCGACCAGGGGGAGCTGCTCGCGGCAGACGACGTGCTCGCGTGCGAGCGAGGCGCGGAGACTGGCGGGGATCCCGTCGATGACCTCCACGAGGTCAGCGGGGACGACGGCAGCGGCGGGAGCGGCGGGAATGATGGGAGCCTCCGGAGCCTCGGCCGGCTCCGGAGCGGGGGCGTCGAGCGGTGATGCGGGCGTGCTGGCGACCGACGCGGCAGCGCTCGCCATGGCGAGGTCGGCGGGAGCGTCCAGACGAGCGGTCGGTGCTGGTCCGGAGCGCTCGCTCCGCCGGGCGATCGCGTCGAAGAGGGGCGTCGAGGACATGGTGGGCCTTTCCCTGGAGGAGTTCGGGTGACCCGCCGATGCTGATCCGGACGAGCCAGATCGAGCATAGTATTTGTATTTCACATCCGCAATAGTGCTCTCAGTCGGGCTGCCCGTCCCCGCGGTCGTCGTGCTGCAGCATCCGCTTCACCCGCTCGACGATGGTCGCCGGCGGCTCGTTGTACACGCCGGCCGGCTCCTGTCCGCTGAGGGCCTGGATCGCCGCGGTCACCGCGTCGGTCGCCTGCCGCCGTGCGCGACCCGAGGTCGCGGCACCGAAGCCGGAGAGGTCGATCGGCTCGCCGAACTCGATCCGCACCCGAGCGAGCCGGGGCAGGCGCGACCCGACGGGCTGCACGTCCTCGGTCCCGGTGAGCGCGACCGGGACGACCGGGGCTCCGCTCGTCAGGGCGAGCCAGGCGACACCGGTCCGCCCCTTGTAGAGACGACCGTCGAGCGACCGGGTGCCCTCGGGGTAGATCGCGAACGCCTCACCCGCCTGCAGACGGGCGAGACCGAGGTCGAGGGCCTGCTGCGCTGCGGCTCCCGCGCCCCGCTCGACACCGATCGCGCCGATCCCCGAGAAGAACGCCCGCGAGAGCGCACCCCGGAGGCCCGTCCCGGTGAAGTACTCCTGCTTCGCGAGGAACGACACCTTCCGCGGTGCCAGCAGCGTGATCGTCGGTGAGTCGACGAAGGACCGGTGGTTGCTCGCGAGGATCACCGGACCGCGCTTCGGGACGTTCTTCCGGCCGACCACCTCAGGCCGCCACAGCAGTCGCGCGAGGGGCGCCACCACGGCGCGCCCGAGCACGGTGGCGGACTTCGTCGAACCGGTCACACGGCCTCCTGTCGGACGGGAGTTCCCGAGTGTAATGACGGACCCGGGGGCAGCATGCCCCGAGCGGCATGGGTCAGACGGCGGCCGCCACGACGTCGAGCACGGCACGCCCGTAGGACTCGAGCTTCGCGGCACCGACGCCGGAGATCTCGGACAGTTCGTCGAGGTCGGACGGCTTCACGGCGGCGATGCCGCGCAGGGTGGCGTCGTTGAACACCACGTACGCGGGCACCCCCTGCTCGCGGGCCTGCCCGGCACGCCACTGCCGCAGGGACTCGAAGAGCGGCATGGCTTCCTGCGGCATGTCCGACACCACGGCGGAGCGCCGGGTCCGACCGGCACGCGGGGCCTTCACCGGGTCGCGGCGCATCCGGACGTCGACCCGTCCGGCCAGGACCTCGGCACTCGTCGGGCTGAGGACGAGCGTGCCGTACCCGTCGCCGGACACGGCAACGTACCCCTGTGCGAGCAGCTGCCGGGCGACGGCCTTCCAGTCGGCGTCGGACAGGTCCTGGCCGATGCCGAACGTGGCGAGGGAGCCGTGTCCGAGCTCGGTCACGCGAGGCGACTGCTTGCCGGTGAGGATGTCGACGAGGTGCGCGACGCCGTAGCGCTGCCCGCGCTCGCGGTCGAGCCGCACGATGGTCGACAGCAGCTTCTGCGCCGGCACCGTGCCGTCCCACGACTCCGGCGGGGCCAGGCACGTGTCGCAGTTGCCGCACGCGGACGACTCCTGCCCGAAGTACGCGAGCAGGCGCACGCGCCGGCACTCGATCGTCTCGCAGAGCGCGAGCATGGCGTCGAGGTGCGCACTGAGCTGCCGGCGGTGTGCGGCGTCGCCCTCGGACTGGTCGATCATCCGCCGCTGCTGCACGACGTCGTTCAGTCCGTACGCCAGCCACGCGGTGGCGGGCAGGCCGTCACGCCCGGCACGGCCGGTCTCCTGGTAGTAGCCCTCCACCGACTTCGGCATGTCGAGGTGCGCGACGAAGCGGACGTCGGGCTTGTCGATGCCCATGCCGAACGCGATCGTGGCGACCATGACGATGCCGTCCTCGCGGAGGAACTGCGCCTGGTTGCGCTCGCGCACCCGGGCGTCGAGACCGGCGTGGTACGGAAGCGCGGCGATGCCCTGCTGCACGAGCGCCGCGGCGGTCCGTTCGACCGAGTTGCGGGACAGGCAGTAGACGATGCCGGCGTCGCCGCTGTGCTCGGTGCGGATGAAGGTCAGGAGCTGCTGCAGCGCCCCGGTCTTCGGCTCGATCCGGTACTGGATGTTCGGCCGGTCGAAGTCGGCGACGAAGTGCGCGGCGTCGTCGAGTCCGAGCCGGGCGGAGATCTCGCGGTGGGTCTGCGGGGTCGCCGTCGCGGTCAGGGCGATCCGGGGGACGTCCGGCCAGCGCTCGTGGAGCACGCTGAGTTCCAGGTAGTCCGGACGGAAGTCGTGCCCCCACTGCGCCACACAGTGCGCTTCGTCGATCGCGAAGAGTGCGATCCGGGCCCGGTCGAGCAGGGAGCGGGTGGACTCGATCTTCAGCCGCTCGGGAGCCAGGTAGAGCATGTCGACCTGGCCGGTGACGACGTCACGCTCGACCCGGGCGCGCTCGTCCGGAGCCTGCGTGGAGTTGAGGAAGGCGGCCCGGACACCGTTGGCGGCGAGGGCGTCGACCTGGTCCTGCATGAGGGCGATCAGCGGCGAGACGACCACCCCGATGCCGTCGCGGACGAGCGACGGGACCTGGTAGCAGAGGGACTTGCCGCCACCGGTCGGCATGAGGACGAGGGCGTCGCCGCCGGCGACCACGCGGTCGATGATCCGGGCCTGTTCACCGCGGAACGCGTCGTACCCCCATACCCGGTGGAGCACGTCGAGGGCAGCAGACCGGGAGCCTGCCGACTCGACGCCGGGCGCAGCGACACCAGTCGAACTCATGCGACGAGCCTACGGCCGCGGGCCGACACCACCGGACTTCTCCACAGGGGAGGCCACCGGCGAAGCCGGACCCGCCTCGACCAGCACCGGGTCGCCGGACCAGCCCGTCTCGTCGCCGCGAGCGGGCGCGATCGACCAGCCCGCGCCTCCCGGCCGGAGCCACTGGCGGCCACCCGCCCAGAGCGGCGTGTGTCCGCGGAACCGCGGTGCCTCCTGCCCCGGGAACCGGCGGTCCAGCCGCCGCCAGTGCGCCATCAGCTCGACGAGCCCCCAGTACCCGACCGAGGTCGCGAGCGTCACGACGAAGCCCTGCCACGTGCCCTGCGCCCCCTCGCCGGTGAGGTCCACCTTCGACCATCCCGGCGCCTGCAGCACGAAGATCATGATGTTGTTGAGTGCGTGCTGGAGGACCGTCGCCTCGAGCCCCCCGGTCCGCAGCACGATGACCGCGGCGACCAGGCCGAACGAGCCGACGTCGAGGATGCCCCAGACGTTGTAGCCGTTCGGCACGTGCAGGACGGCGAACAGCACGGTCGACACCACGACCGCGACGACCGCGCCGACGGCGCGGACCGGGATCCAGGAGCCGATCGTCTGCATGAGGAACCCGCGGAAGACGTACTCCTCGGCCGCGGCCTGGAACGGCACGAGCAGGACCACCAGCAGGATCGTCAGGGTCAGCGTCTGCAGCGTCACGGTCGACTGCCCGAGTTCAGCGGTGTTCCAGTGCAGGCCGCCGTCGAACGCCAGGTACCCGAGGCCCTGGACCGCGAACATCACGATCGCGAGCGCCAGGAGGGGCAGCAGGCACCAGCCGAGCCACCCCCAGCGGATCCGGGTGCGCACCGACGACAGGAGCCCGTACGGACCGAGTCCGGCGATCTTCGCGGACAGCATGACCGCCGGCAGGAGCACCACGAGCGACACCAGCGTCAGCGACAGGACGAGCGGGTCGGTCGGGTCGAGCGCGCCGGCGGACAGCTTCTCCACCAGGTCGATGAGCCCGGCCTGTCCGCGCTGCGCGCCGATCGGCACGAAGTAGGCGATCGCGATCACGAACTGCGACACCAGGTAGAAGCCGAGGAACACCGCCACAGCGACCAGTGGCCGCCACCACCGCCAGTTCGCATCGACACGGGGCAACCGGTGGTAGGGAACGCTCACGCCGTGCAGAGTACCGGTGCGGGCAGGATGGGACCCGTGATCACCGTCCTGCTCGGCCTCGGCGGCGCCCTCGTCTACGGCACCGCCGACTTCCTCGGTGGGCTCGCGTCGCGCCGGGTCCGACCCGTGGCCGTCGCGGCCCTGGTCGGCCTGGTGCCGCTGCTCGTCGGCTTCGCGGTCCTCGGCGGGCGGTTCTCCGGACCGGCCGCGGTCGCCGGCGTGGTCGCCGGGGTCTCCGGCGCGGTTGGCGTGCTCCTCCTCTACGCGGCGCTCGCGATCGGACCGATGAGCGTGCTGTCGCCGCTCACCGCCGTGTTCTCCGCGGTCGTCCCGGTCGTCGTCGCCCTGTTCCGTGGCACCGTGCTGTCACCGCTCGGGGTGGTCGCGCTCGTCGTGGCGGTGGTCGCGGTGGCGCTCGTCGCGGCCGTCCCCGATCCGGGAGGCGCCCGACTCACCCTCCGCGGTGTGGTCACCGCCGCGGTGGCCGGGTGCGGCTTCGGCGGTGTCGTGCTCGGCTACGACGCCGCGCCGGCGGACTCCGGCGTCGCCACCCTGCTGGTCGCGCGGACGCTGCAGGTGGTGCTGCTCGGCACGGCGGCGCTGGTCACGCTCCGGATCCGGACGGGAGGCTCACCCACCGTCCCGACGACCACCGACGGCCGCCCCGCGGCCGGTCGGGTGCGACCTGCGCGGGCCCTGCTGCTCGTGCTCGTCGGGTGCGGTGTGCTCGACGCGATGGCGAACGTGTTCATCCAGGCAGGGCTGCACTCGAGCGACGACCCCTCGACCCTGCCGGTGATCAGCGTCCTCAACGCGCTGTACCCGATCGGCACGGTGGTGCTCGCCGGCATCGTGCTCCGCGAACGGCTCACCGCACTGCAGACCACGGGCATCGGGCTGGCGTTCGCGGCGTCGGTCGGGCTCGCGCTGTCCTGACGGACCGGTTCCGCCCGGAGCCGCCTGACCGTCCGCCTGCGGATCGGCTCAGGCCAGGTCGTCGCGGATCAGGCGCTTGCCCAGCGACACGGTGTGGTCGTCGGCGTACCCCAGCGACTCGTAGAACGCGATCACCCGCTCGTTCCCGGCGCGCACCTGCAGGTTCACCTTCGGGCAGCCGAGGTCGGTGAGCAGCCGCTCGAACTCGCCCATCAGTCGCCGACCGAGTCCGCCGCCCTGCTGGTCCGGCGTCACCGCCAGGTAGTTGACCCAGCCCCGGTGCCCGTCGAAACCCGCCATGCCGGCGGCGACCACGGCCTCCCGGACGGTCGCCACCAGGAACAGCTCGGGCTGCACGGTGGCCTTCCGCGCGATGTCACGGCGTGGGTCGTTCCACGGACGGACCAAGCCACAGGTTTGCCAGAGCGCGACGACGGCCTCGGTGTCGGCGGGGCGGAACGGACGGATGACGGACTCCATCCGCACAACGGTACCGAGCATCCCGGCCGTGGATCGGACGCCGATGCCGGACCGAGTTGTGGAAGGTGCCCGCAGCACGCCGTCGTCGTGGTCTGATAGACCTACTGCGCCGACCTCACCGATCCGGAGCCCCTGTGACCTCTCACGACACGCTGCCGTCGCGGCGCGATGCCCGCGACGACGACGGCGCCGGACAGCCCCGACGTCGGCGTCCACGCCAGACCGTCGGCGGAGCGCTCGTCGCACTGCTCGCCGAGCTCCTGATCATCGCGGGTGCCGGGACCGGGCTCTACGTGATCTGGACCGCATGGTGGACCGACGTCGTCGCGGTGAACGAGCAGACGAAGCTCGTGCAGACGCTCGACCAGCCGGAACCGAAGAAGGTCGTCGGCACCGAGCGCCGTGACGCAGCCCCCGTGCTCAGCGAACCGCCGGGGCTCTCCACGGTGTTCGGGACGATGCAGATCCCGCGCTTCGGCGCCGACTACGACCGGCCCATCGGTGAGGGCACCGACCGCGAACAGGTCCTCAACACCATCGGCCTCGGCCACTACCAGGACACCGCGATGCCCGGCGCCGAGGGCAACTTCGCCGTCGCCGGCCACCGCGTCACCTACGGCAAGCCCCTGAACCAGATCGCCGACCTGAAGTCCGGCGATCCCGTCGTCGTCCGGGTCACCGATGCGAAGACCAAGTTCGACGTCTGGTACGTCTACAAGGTCACCGACAGTCAGATCGTCACCCCCGACCACATCGAGACCATCGCACCGGTCCCGAACAAGCCCGGCGTGGAACCCTCCGCCGAGGACCGCTGGCTCACCCTCACCGCCTGCCACCCGATGTGGTCCGCCGCCCAGCGGTACGTCGTGCACGCGAAGATGGACTACTGGATGCAGGCGTCCGACGGCACGCCGAAGGAACTGACGGAGGCCGCCAAGTGATCTTCCCCCTCGTCTGGCGCGTGCTGCCCGGCCCGACCGCCGTGAAGGTGCTGGAGCTGCTCGTGCTCCTCGTCGCCATCGTCTTCGTGCTCTTCACGTGGGTCTTCCCGTGGATCGCGGCCGACATCCTGCCGCCGCCCGACGGGACCGTGGACGCGACACCGCACCCCTGACGCCCCCGCGGGTGCTCCGCTCAGACCGTGGTCGTGACGCGTGAGCCGCCCTCGGGGGTCCGGCGCACCGCGATGCGCTCCGGGATCCGCTGCTTGAGCTCCTCGACGTGGCTGACGATGCCGACCTGGCGTCCGCCGGCGGTCAGGCGGGACAACTGCCCGATGACGTCGTCGAGGGTCTCCGGGTCGAGGGTGCCGAACCCCTCGTCGACGAACAGCGTGCCGAGCGACACCCCGCCGGCCTCGGCCTGCACGACGTCCGCGAGCCCGAGCGCCAGGCAGAGCGAGAACGTGAAGGTCTCGCCGCCGGACAGGCTCCGCGGGTCCCGCGTGCTGTCGGTCAGGTGGTCACGGACGGCCAGCGCCAGCCCGGTCCGCCGGGCCCGGGTGCCGGACTCCCGCTCGTCGGAGGTCTCGAGGGTGAACCGACCGGCGAGCATCGTACGGAGTCGGTCGTTGGCCGCGGCGACGACGTCCTCGAACCGGCGCATCAGCACGTAGGTGCCGAGCGTGATGCCGGTCGGGTTGACGTGGGCAGCGGCGGCGGCGATGTCGGCGAGGCGGACCACGGCCCGGCTCTCGGCGCTCGTGGTCGCTCGCGCGTGCACGGCCCGGGCCAGGCCGGTGGCGCACTCGTCGGCGGAGCTCGCTCGGTCGGCTGCGGCCGCGGCGGCCCGGGTGGCGTCGTCGAGGGCGACGGCAGCGGTGTCCCGTGCGCCTTGCGCGGCGTCCCGGTCGAGCGCGGTCCCCGGGCCCGTCCCCGTCGACGAGTCGGCGGCGGCAGCGACCACCGCCGGCTCGGCGAGCCCGGCCTCCACCACGGCCTGCTCGCTGTCCGCCGCAGCGACGATCCCGCGCAACCGGTCGGCGTCGGTCCGGCTGAGCGCGGCCGCGCGGGCAGTCGTGACGTCGGTGAAGCCCTGGGCCTGCAGTGCGGCGTCGACCTCGGCCTTGCGGTCGGCGACCTCGCGCTCGGCGGCGGTCACGCGGTCGTCGAGGTCGGCCACCGTGCGGAGGACCGTCCCGGCTGCGGCGACCCGCGCGACGACCTCGGCGAGGGTCGAGCCGTCGCGGGCGTCGACCTCGGCCGCGGCCCGCGCCTCGGTCCCCGCACCCGCCGCGACGGCCTGCTCGAGCACCAGGCGGACACTGCGTCGGGCCTCGTCGACACGGGCCCGGTCCTCGTCCAGGCGCGACCGGTCGCCCTCGATCCGGTCGGCGAGCAGTCGGCTCCGGGTGACCAGGTCCGTGTGGTCGTCCTCGAGCGCGCGGGTCGCGCGGTCGTGGGCCTGCAGCCGTCGCTCGTGCTCCTGGACCGCGGCGGCCGCAGCACGGGCGGTGGCCAGTCGAGCGTCGGCGTCGGTGCGCTGCCGGGCGACCGAGTCGTCGTCGTGCTCACCGACGGCCTCGGTCAGCCGGAGGAGTTCCGCCCGGGCGACGGCGTGGTCGGCGGTCGCGGCCGCGAGGGCCCGCTCGGCGCCGGCACGCGCCGCGGCGGCGTCGTCGATCTGGTCGGCGCTAGGGTGGTCGTCCTGCGGCCGGGCCACGGCCGGGTGCTCGACGGCACCGCACACCGGGCAGGGGTCGCCGGCGACGAGCGCTGCGCCGAGTTCGCCGGCGAGCCCGGCGATGCGTCGGGCCCGCAGGTCGTTCTCGGTGGCGAGGGCGGCAGCTGCCGTCGTGGCGGCCTGTGTCACGGCAGCGGCCAGGTCCGACGTCCGTCCAGACGCGACCCGGTGCGCGGCGAGCAGGACGGCCAGCTCCTGCGCCGCCTCCACCGCGCGTTCGGCGGCGGGCGCGTCGGCAGCGGCTGCCGCGGACCGTCCGGCGGCCAGGACGATCTCGGCACGCTCGTCCGGCCGCACCACGAGCGCGGTGGCCGCCTCGGCGAGCCGGGTCTGCGTCCGCTCGAGGTCGGTCGTGGCCGTCCGCACGGCGGAGACCCGCTGGTCGATGGACTGCTCGAGGTCGACCGGGTGTCGGACCTCGGACCGGACCGCCGCGAGCCGGTCATGCGTTTCCCGCGGGACGGGATCCGTGACCTCGTGCCGGTCACGCACGGCGGAGCGTTCCCCCACCAGCGCGGTCAGGCGGTCCTCGGCTGCGGCCGCTCCGTCCGCGACGGCGACGACCACCGCGGCGTGGTCGGCGAGGCCCAGGGCGGTGCGGTGTCCGGCGACCGCCGCGGCGTCGGCGGCGAGGGCCTCCTGACGGGCGAGCAGTGCGCGTCGTCGGTCGACGGCGGCGAGCCGCGTGGTCACGTCGTGCAGGTGGGTGACGGCCTGTTCGGCATCGGCCCGGGCACGCGTCCGCGCCTGCTCGAGCTCGGTCGCCGTCCGGTGCAGCGTGGCGACCACGTCGGTGGCGGTGGACTCGTCGGCGTCGTCGTCCCCGGACGCCTGCCGGAACCGCCCGAGGGCGTCCCGTACCCGGGCGTCGGCTGCCTCGACCTCCGCGACGGCCGTGCGGCGCCGGGCGGCGAGTTCGTCGGCGGTCCGGTCGTAGATCGCGGTGCCGAACAGCGACTGCAGGAGCTTCCGGCGGTCTTCGCCGGGGGCGCGGAGGAACCGCGCGAACTCTCCCTGCGGCAGGACCACGGTCTGCAGGAACTGGTCCCGGTTCAGCCCGACCACGCGGGCGATCTCGACGCCGATCTCCGGCGCCCGGTGCGAGATCGGTTCGCCGACCAGGTCGGACGGGTCGGTCAGCCGGAGGAGCTGCGCCGAGGACTGCTGCCGGATCGTGCCGGTCCCCCGCTGCTTCGGGCGGTCGTACGGCGGGGTGCGGCGGACGCGGTACACCCCGGCGCTCGTCTCGAAGACCAGGTCGACGAAGGGCTCCACCCTGGGGTCGGCGTGCTGGCTGTGCAGGCGGTCGGTGCTGGCGTCGCTGCCGGCGAGCCCGCCGTAGAGGGCGTAGACGACGGCGTCGATGATGGTCGACTTGCCGGAGCCCGTCGGCCCCTCGAGCAGGAACACCCCCGAGGCGGCGAGGGACGCGAAGTCGATCGACACCAGGTCCGGGTAGGGACCGACAGCGCGGAGTTCCAGGCGGTGCAGGTACATCAGCGCGCCCCCTGCTCGGCGAGCGCGGCGGCCGCGGACTCGTACGCGTCGCGGAGGATCGCGAGCTCGACCTCGTCCGGCGCACCACCCGTCGCGTAGGTGACGAAGTCGGCGGCGACCTCCACCGGGTCACTCGTCGCACTGACCGCCCGCGCAGCCGAGCGCTCCGGGGCGTCCGCGGGCTCGTGCGTGATCGCGAGCGCGTGCGGGAAGCGGTCCTTCACCCGGGCGTACAACCGCTCGGGGTGCACGGTGTCGGTGACGGCGACCCGGACCCAGGCGTCGACGTGTTCGGCGAAGGCCCCGGACTCGATCTGCCCGATGCTGCCGCGGACGTCCACGAGCCGTCGGGGCACCGGGGTTGGCAGGAGGTCCACCGTCACGGAACCGTCCGCTGCCAGCTCGACGAGGGTCACGGACTTGGTGTGGTTCCGCTCGCCGAACGAGAACGCCAGCGGTGAGCCCGCGTACCGGATGCGGTCCCCCACCCCGACCCGCTGTGGTCCGTGCAGGTGTCCGAGGGCGACGTAGTCGATGCCGTCGAAGGTGGACTCGGCGACCCTGTCGACCCCGCCGACCCGGATGTCCTGCTCGCTGTCGCTGGCCAGGGCACCACCGACGAAGGCGTGCGCGACGACGACCGAACGCGTGCCCGGGCGACCGGCGAGGTCGGCTCGGACCAGGTCCGTCGCGGCCCCGACGACCGCCTGGTGCGAGCGGGCGAGTGGCTCGTCCGGCACCGGGGCGAGCGCGTAGCGGACCATGTCGGGCTGCAGGTAGGGCAGGCCGTACACGGCGACCGGGCCACCCCCGTCGGCGGCGTCCACCAGCACCGGTTCCGCCAGTCGGGACGGCTCAGCGAGGATCCGCACGCGGTCGCTCATCACGCCGGCGCCGAACCCGAGTCGGACGGCGGAGTCGTGGTTGCCGGGCGTCACGACGACCGTCGCCGTCTCGGACAGGCGTTCGAGCACGCGCGAGAGCATCCGGACCGCCTCCACCGGCGGGATGGCCCGGTCGTAGACGTCACCGGCGACCACGACCAGGTCGACCGCGCGCTCGCGGACCACCTGCACGAGGTGGTCGAGGAACGCCGCCTGGTGCTCGAGCAGGTCCGCCCCGAGCAGCGTGCGTCCGAGGTGCCAGTCGCCCGTGTGCAGGATCCGCATGCGAGCCACGGTAACGGCCGCCGGGGACATCGCCGGACGCCCCCTCCTGTTGGGGGTGGAACGCACAGGCACGAAGGCGCAGCATGATGACCACGGCGACTGTCCCGAGTCGCCCGTCGACCGTCCACCGCGGTCCCTGGCGAGAAGAGCGACACCCCCGCATGCCGGACTCCCGAGCGACCCTCCCCACCGCGCCCGACCTGCTGCCCGACGTCCTGCCCGACGCGTTGCCCGATCCGCGCTCCGGTGCGCTGTCGGTGCCGGTGAGCCCGGACGTGCAGCCGACCCGGCCGGTCGTCCTCGCCGCCGGCTCCGTCGCCGCAGCCGAGGACGACCTCGCCGACCTCATGGTCGCGTTCCGCTCGTTCCAGATGCACCACGCCCGTGTGCTCGCCCGCGAGAGCGCCGCGCGCGGACTCAACGCGACCGACACCCGCTTCGTGCTGTTCCTGGCCGCCACCGGCACCGGCGTCACCCCGAAGCAGGCCGGCGAGCACCTGGAACTGTCCACGGGCGCGATGACCTCGCTGATCGACCGGCTCGAACGGCACGGGCACATCCGCCGCGGGCCGAACCCGGACGACCGCCGCAGCCTGCTGCTCCGCCTCACCCCGTCCGGCGCCGCGGTCGCGCAGCAGATCAGCGGCGTCTACTCGGCGGCTGCCCGGGAGGTCGTCGCCCCCGCTGACCGCGCCCGCCTCGCCACCCAGTTCACGCTCCTCGGCGAAGCCCTCGCCCGCCACTCCCGAGCCGCCAGCCTCTGACCGAGGTGCGGCGTACGGTCGGACGCATGACCACTCCCGCCGAACTCCTCGTCGAAGCGTTCTCCCGCGTACCCGAGACCGTCGGACGTGCCGTCGACGGCCTGTCGGAGGACCAGCTCGCCTCCCGCCCGGCCGCCGGTGCCAACACGCTCGCCTGGCTCGCCTGGCACATCGCCCGCGGTCAGGACTCGCAGATCGCCGCCCTCGCCGGCACCGAACAGGTCTGGACGGCCGACGGCTGGGTCGAGCGCTTCGGCCTGCCGTTCCCCGCCGAGGCGCTCGGGTACGGCATGTCCCGTGACGACGTCGGCCGTGTCCGCGCGTCGGCCGAGCTCCTGACGGGGTACCTCGGCGCGGTGCACGAGCGCACCGTCGCCTACCTGCACACCCTGTCGCCCGAGGACTTCGAGACCGTCGTCGACGAGGCCTGGGACCCGCCGGTGACCGTCGGCGTGCGCCTGGTCAGCATCCTCGACGACTGCGTCCAGCACGCCGGACAGGCGGGCTACGCGCGCGGCGTGCTGTTCTTCAACCGCTGACACGACGGACGGGAGGCACGGTACCAGCTGGTACCGTCCCTCCCGGCACGGCCGCCACGCCGCTGGCGCGTCGTGTCGGAACCGGCTGGTGGGGCCCACCTCCCGTCCGTGGAGTGGTCGTTCCAGACGCCGCGTCGTGGTCGAGACGCCGCCGTTCCCGGCGGCGTCTCACGAGTTCGGCGGTGTCTCGCAGAGACGCCCGCGTCTCACGAGCTCAGCGCGCGGCGAGCTCCGCGAGGATGCGGTCGCCGGGGCCGCTCTCGACGAGGTCCGCCTGGATCTCGGCGTGCTCGAGGATGCCCTCGATCTTCCGGCGACGGCTGCGCGGGACGATCGTGACGACCGTGCCCTCCTTGCCGGCACGACCGGTACGACCGGAGCGGTGCATGTACGCCTTGTAGTCGTCCGGCGCATCAGCCTGCACGACGAGCGAGATGTCGTCGACGTGGATACCGCGCGCCGCGACGTCCGTGGCGACGAGCACGTTCACCCGGCCGCTGGTGAGCAGCGACAGGTTGCGCGTGCGGCGCGACTGGTTGAGGTCCCCGTGCAGCGAGGTCGCGCGGATGCCGGCGTCCTCGAACTGCTCGGCAAGACGCTCGGCGTAGGCGCGGGTGCGGGCGAAGACGATGGTCTTGCCCTCGCCGGCGACGAGCTCCTCGAGGACGCGGTCCTTGTCGCGCTGCTCGACCACGAGCACGCGGTGGTCGATGGTCGAGGACGCCTGGTCCTCACCCGCGACCTCGTGCACGCTCGGCTCGTGCAGGAACTGCTCGACGAGCGCGGCGACCTGGGTGTCGAGCGTCGCGCTGAACAGCAGCTTCTGCGCGCGGTTGCCCTGCGGGGTGACCTCGGCCGTGGCGCGGAGGATCTCCTGCACCGGCTCGAGGAACCCGAGGTCGCACATGTGGTCGGCCTCGTCGAGGACGGAGATGACGACCTCGCTGAGATCGAGCTTCCCCTTGTTCAGGAGGTCCTGCACACGACCCGGGGTGCCGACGATGATGTCGACGCCGCGCTCGAGAGCACCCTCCTGACGGCCGTACGGGACGCCGCCGTAGATCTGCGTCGTGAAGAGGCCCACCGAGCGGGCGATCGGCTGCACCGTGCGGTCGATCTGCAGGGCGAGTTCGCGGGTCGGCGCGAGGATGAGCGCACGCGGAGCGCGGCCCATCTTCCGCTTCATGCCGCCGCCGTGCTCCATGAGCTTCTCGACGAGCGGGGCGCCGAACGCGATGGTCTTGCCGGAGCCCGTGCGACCGCGGCCGAGGACGTCCTTGCCGGCGAGCACGTCGGGGATCGTCGCCGCCTGGATCGGGAACGGGCTGGACGCGCCGAGTTCGGCGAGCGCACGGGAGATGTTGCCACCGATGCCGAGGTCGCCGAAGCTCACGCCGTCGACGTCGGCGGCGACGGTCGCCTCGGCCTGGAGCTTCTCGAGCTTGACGTCGTCCGCCGGGACGAACGGGGTGCGCTCGGTCGGGCGGTCGTTGCGGTCGAAGCTGCGCGGCGCGCGGTCGTCGCGGTCGAAGCGACGCGGACGGTCGTCGCTGTCACGACGAGGGGCACGGTCGTTGCGGTCGAAGCTGCGCGGTGCGCGGTCGTCACGGTCGAAACGACGCGGGGCACGGTCGTTGTCGTCACGACGAGGGGCGCGGTCGTTGCGGTCGAACGAACGCGGCGCGCGGTCGTCACGGTCGAAACGACGCGGCGCACGGTCGTTGTCGTCACGACGAGGGGCGCGATCGTTGCGGTCGAACGAACGCGGCGCGCGCTCGTCACGGTCGAAACGACGCGGCGCACGGTCGTTGTCGTCACGACGAGGGGCGCGATCGTTGCGGTCGAACGAACGCGGGGCACGGTCGTCGCCGCGTGCGGGACGGCCCGCACCGCGGGGCTCCCACGCCGGACGGCTGCCGCGGCTGTCACGCGGCTCCCAGTTCGGGCGCTCGCCCGACGAGGGACGGGAACGACGCTCTTCGGCGTCCCAGCGCTGCTTCTGACGCGGGGCGGTGGGCTCGGGGGCTCGGAAGCCGCGGTGCTTGGCACTGCGAGCGGCAGGGGTGCCGTTCGGGTGACGAGCGCGGTCGGAACGGTCGGCGCGGGAGTTCGCGCCCTTGTCGTACGGGGCCATGTGTTCTTTCCGGGGTGCAGACGTACCACGCGGCCCGGCAGCGACATCGGCGGGGGCGGTTCGTGGAGAGGGGGTTCATCCCGTCGTCGATCGACGCGATTCCAGCCCTCGAACTACACAACACCCAAACACGTCCGCGGCTCGCGAGCCACGGTGTCGAAGGCCGACCGAGCGAGTCTACGCGAACCGGCCTCGGGAAGCCAGCCCCGGGCCTCCAGGCCGGTGCCGGCCCACGGAGCGGACGAGCGGACGAGCGGTCAGGACTCGGCGAGCCGCTGTCGCTGCTCGGCGACGTCGAAGTCGGCGGCGGGCCACGAGAGGTGCATGTCCTCCAGGGCGCGGAGCAGGAGCTGCTGCACGGCGAGACGGGCGTACCACTTGCGGTTCGCCGGGACGACGTACCAGGGCGCCTGCTCGGTCGACGTCCGGTCGAAGACGACCTGGTACGCCTGCTGGTAGTCGTCCCAGCGCAGACGCTCGTCGATGTCGCCCGGGTTGAACTTCCAGTGCTTGTCCGGCCGGTCCAGGCGGTCGCCGAGGCGCTCGCGCTGCTCGTCCTTCGAGATGTGCAGCATGACCTTGACGATCGTGGTGCCCTGCTCGGCCAGGCGGGACTCGAAGTCCACGATCGCCCCGTACCGACGCTCGATCTCGGCCGGTTCCGCCAGCCCGCGGACGCGCTGGATGAGGACGTCCTCGTAGTGGGAGCGGTCGAACACCCCGAGCTGTCCGGCGTTCGGCAGCTGTCGTTCGATGCGCCAGAGGAAGTCGTGCTCGCGCTCCTCGGCCGTCGGGGCCCCGAAGCCCGCGTGGTGCACGCCGTTCGGGTCCACCGCGCCGACGACGTGCGAGACGATGCCGCCCTTGCCCGCGGTGTCCATCGCCTGCAGGACGAGCAGCACGCGCCGCTGGTCGCCGGCCGTTGCCGCTGCCCAGAGCCGCTCCTGCAGGGCCGTGAGCCGGGAGGCGCCGGCGGCCAACGCCTCGAGCCCGTCGATCTTCCGGCCGGGGAAGCCCGGTGTGCCGTCGGGGTCGACGGTGTCGAGTCGGAATCCGGGACCGACGCGGAGGAGCGGTTCCGGATCGGCGTTCCAGGACTTCTGACGGCTCACGGGATCCTCCTGCGGGTGTGACCACCATCCTGGCACCCCCGGCCGGCCCCTGTACCGTGGCTCGCGATGAAGTCCGGCCGTCGTCTCCTGCTCGCGCTCGTCGCCGCGGTCGCGGTCGTCGGCGCCGCCGCGTCCTGCAGTGCGGACGGCACGGGCGACCGGAACTCGACGGTCACCGCGGGGCCGGTCATCTACCCCCTGTCGTTGCGGTACCACGGCATCGACGTCGTGCAGGACGTCCCCTACGGGCAGGACCCGCTCCAGCAACTCGACGTCTGCCTGCCCGCCGACAGCCCACCGGAGAGCACCGCCACCCCGACGGCGACCCCGACCGCTCCGCCGACGGAGGCCCCGGACCGTGTCGACGTCGGCACACGTCCGGCGGTGATGATGATCCACGGCGGCAGCTGGTCGCACGGTGACAAGGCGACCGCCGCGTACCGCTCGGTGTGCCAGTACCTGGCCTCCGAGGGCTTCGTGACATTCAACGTGGACTACCGCCTGGCACCGACGGACCCCTTCCCCGCCGGACTCGACGACGTCCGCCGGGCACTCGACTTCGTGTTCCGCGAGACCACGCTGCGGACGTACGACGTCGACCCCGGACGCGTCGGGGTGTTCGGCGGCAGCGCCGGCGGGAACCTCGCCGCGATGCTCGCCGTGCAGGACCACGAGTCCAGCGCGTACGCCGAGGGCTACCGGATCCGGGCGGTCGTCGACCTCAGCGGCCCGACCGACCTGACGGCCCGCTCGACCGGACCGGACGGGGTCGCCGCGGCGTTCCAACGGAAGCAGCTGCTCTACCTCGGCTGTACGTCCTACCGAGCCTGCCCGGCGGCCGAGCGGGCCTCACCGGAGTACCACGTGACGAAGGCGACGGCGCCGTTCTTCATCGGGCACTCGACGGACGAGTTCATCCCGCTGTGGGAGTCGCAGCGGTTCGCGTCGACGCTGCGGTCGCACGGGGTCTCGGTGCGGTTCGTGGCGGTGCAGGGGTCGGCGCACTCGATCGCGCAGCTCGACCAGGCGATGAGCCGACGCGTGACGAACTTCCTCCGCGCCGGCCTGCGCTGACTCCCCCGGGCGGGTGGCACCCGGAGCGGGACTGCCGTCGGACCGGACGGCTCGCCAGACTTCCGAGGTGACCTCCACGCCCTCCGCCCAGACGCCGGTCCACCGCGCCCCGCGTCCGTTCGCTGCTCCCCTGACCGGTGTCCGGACCTCCGTGGAGCTGCTGCTCGGACTGTCGTTCCTGGTCGCGGTGTCGTTCGGCGGCTACGGGGCCGCGGTCGGGCAGCCGTCCGTCGTCGCGCAGCTCGGGGCGCTCGTCTTCCTCGTCACCCTGACCTGTGCGCTCGTGTCGTGGTTCCGCCCGGCCGACCGGGAGCCCAGCGAGCGCTGAGCTCCCGACCGCCCGACGGTCAGACCTGCGCTCGCGCCGACTTCCGCTCGGCCCGACGCTCGCGCGCACCCTCGACCAGGGCGTACAGCGCGGGCAGCACCACGAGCGTCAGCAGCGTGGACGACACCAGACCGCCGATGACGACGAGGGCGAGCGGCTGCGAGATGAAGCCCGACTTCCCCGTCAGCCCGATCGCCATCGGCAGCAGGGCGAAGATCGTCGCGGTCGCCGTCATGAGGATCGGCCGGAGACGACGGGTCGCGCCCTCGAGCAGGGCGTCACGGACCCGGAGCCCTCGTCTGCGGTACTGGTTGACGAGGTCGATGAGCACGATGGCGTTCGTCACGACGATGCCGATGAGCATCAGCAGACCGATCAGCGACGCGACTCCGAGCGGCACGCCGGAGATGATCTGCAGCAGCAGTGCACCGGTGAAGGCGAACGGCACCGACACCAGGAGCATCAGCGGCTGCAGCAGGCTGCGGAACGTCGCGACCATGATCACGTAGACGATCAGCACGGCGACGACGAGCGCCAGGCCGAGCTGCGAGAACGCGGACGACTGGCTGGCGGCGACACCACCGATCGACGCGGTCGCACCGCGGGGCAGGTCGAGCTCGTCGACGGCCGTGGTGACCGACTGCACGGCGGCACCGAGGTTCGACGCGTCCGGCGTCACGGTGATCGTGGCCGTGCGGGCCGCGTTCGTCGTGGTGACGGTGGTCGGGCCGTCGGACTCCTCGACCGTCGCGACGTCCGTCAGCTTGGCCGTGCCGGTGCTCGTCGGGACCTCGAGGTCGCGGAGGGCGGCGATCGTGGTCGGCGGCTCGGCGTCGGCGATGTAGACGTCGAGCGTCGCGTCGTCGATCTCGATGCTGCCGGTGTCGCGCGGCGAGACCGCTGCGGCGACGAGCCCGCCGACCTGGGTCTCGGTGAGCCCCAGGGACGCGGCCTTCGCCCGGTCGACGCGGACTGCCAGGAACGGTTCCGCTGCCGACAGGTTGCTCGTCGCGGCCGTCGTGTTCTCGACCGACTGCATGGTCGTGAGGACCTTCTGCGACGCCGTCTCGAGCTGCGACTGGGTCGGCGCGGTGACGTCGACCTCGATGTCACTGCTGCCGCCGAAGCCGCCGCCCGAGGACGCGATGGTGATCTCGCCGACGTCGTCGATCCCCTTGAGCGACTTCCGCGCATCGGCCTGGATCGTCGTCTGGTCGGCTTCCGCGTCGGTCGTGACGGCGTACTGGACCGAGGCCGTGCCGCCACCACCGAAGGCCGCCTGGATCGACTGCCCGCTCGTGCCGATGGTGGTCTGGACGGTCTCGACGCCGTCGACGTCCTGCAGCGCCCGCTCCACCTTGCGCGCGGAGTCGGACTGGACGGCGAGGCTCGAGCCGGCCTTGAGGTCCTGGGTCACGGTGAACGTGTTCTGCCCGGAGTCGCCGAGGTAGTTCGTCGTGACGAACGGCAGCGAGGCGACCGTGCCACCGAGGACGACCACGGCGAGCAGCACGACGACGACCGGCTTGCGGACCGCCCAGCTGAGCACCGGCAGGTACACACGGCGCAGGCGGTCCGAGGTGCCGGCGTCGTGCAGGTCGTCCGCCGAGGCGAGCGTCCCTCCGGAGCCCGGACGGATGGTGTCGAGGTCGATGGCAACCGGGCCGGCGTCCTCCGACGCGGCCGTGGCCGTCCCCGCTCCCCGCTTCGCCTTGGCGGGGCGGAGCCACCAGTACGCGAGCACCGGCACGATCGTCAGCGACACGAGCAGCGAGGCGATGAGCGCCAGCGTGACCGTCACGGCGAACGGCCGGAAGAGCTCGCCGACGAGTTCCGCGACGAACGCCACCGGCAGGAACACCGCGACGGTGGTGAGGGTGGAGGCGGTGACGGCCCCGGCGACCTCGCGCACGGCGTCGAGCACCGCACGGCCGCGGTCGACGCCGGGCACCATGTGCCGCTTGATGTTCTCGATGACGACGATGGAGTCGTCGACCACGCGGCCGATCGCGATCGTCAGGGCGGCCAGCGTGATGATGTTGAGCGTGTACCCCGCGGCGCGCATGCCGATCGCGGCGAGGAGCACCGAGGTCGGGATCGAGATCGCGGTGACCAGGGTGGAGCGCCACGAGAGCAGGAACACCAGGATGACGATGACCGCGAAGCCGAGGCCGAGCAGGCCCTCTTCGGCGAGGGAGTCGATCGACTGCTGGATGTAGGGCGCCTGGTCGAAGACGACGGTGAAGCGCGGGTCGCCCTCGATCTTCTTCTCGATGCCGGGCAGCGCATCGCGCACGGTCTTCGAGACGTCGACGGTGTTGGCCTCCTGCGTCTTCGTGATCGAGATCGTCAGGGCCTGCTCGCCGTCCACACGGCTGATCGAGGTGCGCGGGGACTCCTTGATGGCGACGGTCGCCACGTCGCCGAGCGTCGTGTCCGTGGGCGTCGCCGCGGTGGTCGTGCCGCCGGTCGCCGTGCCGTCGGTCGGAGCCGTCGTCGTGGTCCCGCCGGTCGCGTCCGCACCGGTGCCCGGAGCGGTCGCACCGGCGCCCGTCGCACCGGTGGCAGCCGCGCCGGCACCGGTGGCAGCCGCGCCCGCACCGGACGTGGCGCCGGCAGAGCCGGACGCCGTGCCATCGGAGGTCGTGCCGCCGGAGGCCGAGGAACCAGACCCCGACGACGAGCTCGTCAGCGGCAGGTCACGGATGTCCTCGAGCGACGCGATCCGCTCACCGGTCTGCACGGACAGCGTCGAACCGTCCTCGGTCAACGTGCCGCCGGGGATCAGCGTGCCGTTGTCGTCGAGCGCGTCCGAGATCGCCGTCTGGCTGAGTCCGCGGGCTGCGAGCTCGTCCTGGTCCGGGGTGATGACGACGCGGCGGCCCGGGTTGCCGAAGACGTCGGCCTGCCGCACGCCGTCGAGCTTCTCGAGGTCGGGGATCGCCGAGGCCTGCAGCCGGTCGACGAGCTGCTCCTGGTTGCCGGACGCCGAGACCGCGACCTGCAGCACCGGCAGGTCGTCGAAGGACCCGGTGACGATCTGCGTCTGCACGGAGTCGGGCAGCGACAGGGCGTTCACCGCGGTCTGGATCTTGTCCTCGGCGCTGGCCAGGTTCGAGCCGTACTGGAACGAGGCCGACACGACGCTCTGCCCGGTGGACGAGGTCGCGCTCGTCGACTCGAGGTCCGGGACGACCTGGATGGCCTGTTCGATCTTGGTCGAGACGTCGTTGGACACCACCTCTGGCGTGGCCCCGGGGTAGGCGCTGACGATGGCGACCTGCGGGAACTCGACACTCGGGATGAGTTCCTGCTTCAGGCTCGACAGGGCGACGCCACCGAAGACGGCGACCACGATCGTCACGAGGGCGATGAGGGCGCGGTTCCGGAGACTGAAGACGGAGAGGAGGTGCACGTCTCGATCCTCGCAGCCGTGGCGTCCGCGCGCGCCCCGGCAGTGCACTCTGTGGACGAACGTGCAGTTTCGCGGAGGGAGCACCGGAGCAGTGCGCCCGGCACTGCGGACCGGATCAGGCCCAGCCGATGCCCACGTACACCGCGGCGACGGCGACCGACCCGATGATCCCGACCCCGAGGGCGACCACCCGGCCGACCGGCGTCCGGGCCAGCGCCATCCCCACCACGACCACGGCGATCCCGACCACGATCTGGACGATCCACGTCCCCGAGCCGGTGGTCGCGGCCACCTGCAGCAACCCGCGGACCCCCTCGCCGATGAGGACGGCGGCGGTGGCCCCGGCCGCAGCCCCGCGCCAGCGGCCGTCGGACGACCGCGCCGCGACGGCGACCGCGCCCGCCAGGAGCCCGGCCGGCACCGCCATCACGACCCAGAAGTTCGTGATCGACAACGTGTCGACGTAGCCGCGCAGGTTCGTGGCCGCCCAGTACCCGACGTGCATGAGCTCGAGCAGCACGACCCCGAGCGCCATCGCCAGCGCCACCGACGAGCGACGGCCACGAGCCCGAGCACCGGCACCAGCGCCGCGGCCGACCCCCGCCGCGAGCACGAGCAGCACCGCGACGACGAACCACGGGCCGGCCGAGTTCGACACCGTGCCGAGTCCGGGCACCGCCTGTCCGAAGCTCGTCGCGACCCCGGCCAGGACCGCCCCCGTCAGCGCCATCGTGACCCGGGCGAGCGGCGGCACGCCGGCGGCGGAGCCGGACGACGTACCCGGCAGTGCGGCGGACGAGGAGGACAGGGTGCTGTTCATGGTCCCGATGCTGCCGTGTCGGCACCGGCCACCGCGTCACCCGGGAGGGCCACCCGCATCCCCCGCGAGAGTGAGAAGCGGGACGGAACGAGCGGTGGCGGAGCGGAAGCGGCTCACACCACGGCCGCCGCCGACCCCCTCGTCTCCACCGCCGCCCCGCCGACCCGCTCCCAGGACCGCGCCAACGCCTCGACCAGCCGCTCCCGGTCCGCGCCGGACACGGTGAACGGCACCCGCAGGGACCGCTCGTACCCGCCGTCCGGCCCGAACACCCCGCCGGAGGCCAGCACCACCCCCTCCGACCGCGCGGCGAGCACGAGCGCACTCGACACCGGCCGTCCGAGCCCGACCCACAGGGTCAACCCGCCCGCCGGTGACGGCACGTCCCACTCCGGCAGTCGTGCCCGGAGCGCGGCCACGAGTCCGTCGCGACCGTCGCGGAGGACGTGCCGCCGTGCCTCCAGGACGGCCGCGGTCTGCGGGACCAGCTCGCGCGCGACCAGCTGGTCGAGGACCGGCGTGCCGAGGTCACCGGTCGGTCGGGCCAGCAGCAGCCGCTGCAGCAGGTCCGGTGCGGCGCGCACCCACCCGATCCGCAGTCCACCCCAGAAGACCTTGGCGGCGGAACCGACCATGACGACCTGTCCGGGTGCGTCGGCGGCGAGGGGTAGCGACGGCACGCCGTCGATGCGGAGCTCCCCCATCGTCTCGTCGGCGACGACGACCGTGCCGACCACCGCTGCGGCCTCGAGCAGCACGCGGCGCGTCGAGGCGGTCATCGTCGCGCCCGTGGGGTTGTGCAGTTCCGGCATGACGTAGGCGACCGTCGGGGCCGAGCGGCGGATCGTGGCGTCGAGCACCGCCTCGTCCCAGCCGCCGCGGACGTCGACGGGGACCGGGACGAGTCGGCCGCCGGCTTCGCGGAGCGCTTCGTGGGCGTGCGGGTACGTCGGCGACTCGACCAGCACGGGGTCGCCGCGGCGGACCAGCACCCGCGCGAGCAGGGCGATCGCATGCTGCGCGCCGATGGTGACGATCACCTCGGACGCTGTGGTCGGCAGTCCGCGTGCGGTGTACCGGTCGGCGATCGCGGCCCGCAGACCGGCGTCGCCGACGGTGTCGTACCCGATCCCGGCGAGTGCAGCCGGGAGGTGCCGCATCGCCCGTTCGACGGCGTCGGCGACGCCCGGCGCGCTGCGGAGGGCGGCCTTCCGGAGGTCGAGCAGGTCCGCGGGGACGGTGCCAGCCAGGTGCTCCGGATCCGGACGCCCTTCGAGCGGCAGGCGGATGATGCTCCCGGAGCCGCGGAGCGAGGTGAGGTACCCGTCCTCGCGGAGACGCGCGTAGGCGTTCGCGACGGTGGTGCGGGAGACGCCGAGGGCGGCAGCGAGACCGCGTTCGGCGGGCAGACGGGCCCCGTGCGGGATGCGTCCGTCGATGACGAGGACCCGGACGGCGTCGGCGAGCGCCTCGTAGGCGGCGGCATCGGACCCGGACCGCCAGTGGCGGAGCAGCTGGGCGACGGAGCGGGCGCTGAGCAGGACGGGGGTCATGGGTCCACGCTAGCCCGATTGGCTCTCGCACAGCAGGCCAATCTGCGCGAGCATCGAGCCATGCCCCGCTCCACCGCCCTGATGCTGCGCTTCGTGCAACTCGCCGTCGGCCTCTTCCTCTACGGCGCCTCGGTGGCGCTGCAGGTCCGTGCCGTCGTCGGCGTCTCGTCCTGGACGGTCCTCACGCAGGGGCTCGAGAACGTCCTGCCGTGGTCGTTCGGCGTCGTCACGGTGACCTCGAGCTTCGTGATCCTGCTGTTCTGGATCCCCCTCCGCCAGCGACCGCGGATCGGCACGCTGCTCAACGTCCTGTGCGTCGGTCCGGCCGCCGACCTGGTGCTCTGGCTGGTCCCCGAGCCGGGCGACCTGCTCGGCCGCGTCCTGCTGTTCGTCGCGAGTCTCGCCCTCCTGGCCGTCGCGACCGCGTGCTACATCGGCGCGGGGTTCGGCACCGGTCCGCGCGACGGCCTGATGGTCGGCCTGCACGAGCGGCTCGGCTGGCCGCTGTGGGTCGCGCGGACGAGCGTCGAGGTCACGGTCGTCGTCATCGGCTGGCTGCTCGGCGGGGACGTCGGCGTCGGCACCGTCGTCGCCGCGTTCGCCATCGGTCCGATGGTCCAGCCGTTGATGCGCCATTTCCGTCGGTTCCCGTGGAGCCCCACCCGGGAGGCACGCCCCCCCCCCGCCCC
>NZ_QKSL01000014.1:0-106152 GCF_003234615.1 Curtobacterium sp. MCPF17_001 | reverse complement strand
AGGCAGAACTCGTTGCCCTCCGGGTCCTGCAGCACGTGCCAGGACTCGTCGCCGGTCTGTCCGACGTCCGCCGGTCGCCGAACTCACCGGTGTCACCCTCGACGCGGGTGACGTCGCCGAGGGTGCTCCCGCGACCGTCTCCGGCACCGGCCCGTCGGACATCGCGTTCCGGGTCCGCGGGGACTTCGGCGTCGTCGCCGACCTGGACTGCTCGGGGTGCACCGGTACCGCGACCATCACCGCACCCGGGCGGATGTCACCGTTCGGCTCCGCTCGGGCACCCCTCAAGGCGTCGTTCGTGACCAGCGTCCTGAAGAACGACCCGGAGCAGCAGATGCTCATCATCGAGGCCGACGGCCCGTGGTCGCTCACCCTGCGCAGCTGGAACGACCTGGCGACGGTGTCCGGCCCACAGTCCGGAACCGGTCCCGCCGTGCTGTTCTTCTCGGACGACGTCGGACACGTGCAGGTCGACTACACGCCGGCCGACGCGGACGACCGGTTCGGCCTCCGGGTCTTCACGACCTCGGACGCCACCCGGATCTACGGCAACACGGAGGCGTTCTCCGAGACCTTCGAGGCCGATCTGCCGGGCATCCTCGCGATCGCCACGAACGGGAAGTGGTCGGTCACCCCGACGCCCTGACCCCGTTGGCGGACCACCGGGCGCCTCGCGCGTATCCTCGCGCCATGAGCTGCCGACTGAGCGAACTGGTCCTCAACTGCGCCGACCCCGAGGCACTGTCCCGCTTCTGGTGCGCCGTCCTCGACTACGTCGAACTCGGCAAGGACGAGGACGGCATCGAGATCGGCCCCGCCTCCGGTTTCGGCGGCGCGACACCGACCATCATCCTGTCCCGGGTGCCGCACGCGAAGACGCAGCCGCTTCGCCTGCACCTCGACGTCAACCCGGTCGACCGCGACCAGGACGCCGAGCTCGAGCGGCTCCTGGCCCTCGGCGCGCGACCGGCGGACGTCGGACAGACCGGCGACGAGTCCTGGCACGTGCTGCAGGACCCGGAGGGCAACGAGTTCTGCCTCCTCCGGTCACGGCTCGAGCCGCTCGCCGGCTGACGGAACCGGTTCCGCCAGGCGTGGACCGCACCCACGACGGACGGGAGGCTCCCCACCAGCTGGTGGGGAGCCTCCCGTCCGTCACGTGGTCCGGACGCGTCGTCCGGACCGGACCTCAGCCCTTCAGGCCTGAGCCGGTGACACCCTCGACGATCTGCCGCTGGAAGACCAGGTACAGGATGATCAGCGGCAGCGCCGCCAGGATCGCACCCGCCTGGATGTCCGCGTAGCGCTGACCGAAGCTGCCCTGGACCGTGGCGAGCCCGACGGGGATCGTCATGAGGTCCGGGTTCGACAGCACGAACAGCGGCAGCAGCAGGTTGTTCCACACCCCGACGAAGGTCAGGATCGTCACCGCGGCGATCACCGGACGCGACAGCGGCAGGATGACCGACCAGTAGATCTTCCAGATGCCGGCACCGTCGATGCGGGCAGCTTCTTCCAACTCCTTCGGGATGCCGTCGAAGAACTGCTTGAAGATGAACACCGCGATCACGGCGGGCACCTGCGGGAAGATCACCGACCAGTAGGTGTTGAGCAGGTTGACCGCGTTGAGCTCCTGGAAGATCGGGATGATCAGGACCTGCGTCGGGATCATGATGCCCAGGATGATGAGCAGGAACGCGATGTTCCGACCGCGGAACACGAGCCGGGACAGCGCGAAGGCCGCCATCGACGCGAAGATCACCGTGAGCACCGCGGTGACGACGCTCGTGATGCCGCTGGCCAGGTACCAGTTCCAGATGTCGCCGGACTGGAACAGTGACGCGTAGGAGTGCAGCGTCGGGTTCCAGTTCGACAGGATCGACTTCGCGCCGAGCGCGGCCACGCCGTTGTCGGACAGCGAGGTCTTCAGCGCGAACAGGCTCGGGATGAGCCAGATGATGGCGAACACCGTCAGGACGACGGCCGACGCGATCGTGAAGCCGCGGCCGCTGACGCCGATCTTCGCGGCGCTCGTCGGAGCGGCCGAGGAGACGCCGGTGCGGAGCTTGGCGCGGCCGGTGGTGATGCTCTCGGTGGCGGTCATGTCAGGCTCCGATCTCACGCTTGGCGGCAGCGCGCTCGACGAGCTGCCGGATGACCGCGATGGCGACGATCACGATGAACAGCAGGACCGACGCAGCCGAGGCGGCGCCGAGCCGGTTGTCGGTGAACCCGACACCGGTGATGAGCTGCAGCGAGACCTGGGTCGAGATGCCCGGCCCGCCGTTCGTCATCAGGTAGACCTGGTCGAAGATCTTCAGGCTCGCGATGATCTGCAGCAGGATGACGAGCGTCGTCGTGCGACCGAGCAGCGGCAGGGTGATCGACTTGATCTGCTGCCAGTTCGAGGCACCGTCGACGGCGGCGGCCTCGTACAGCTCGCGGGGGATCTCCTGCAGGCCGGCCAGGTACAGCACGAAGTTGAAGCCGAGCGTCCACCAGACCGTGGCGATGGCGACGCCGATCATCGCCGTGTTCGGGCTGGACAGCATGCCGGAACCCGGGGTCAGGCCGATCGCGGACTGGATCGTCGCGAACAGGCCGGTGGCCGGCGTGAAGATGAACACCCAGATCAGCGAAATCGTCGCGGACGGCAGGATGAACGGCAGGAAGAACGCCAGGCGGAAGAACCACTGGCCCTTGTTCATCCGGTTCGTCAGCACCGCGAAGACGAACGCCAGGATCACCAGCGGCGGTGTCGTGTACAGCGTGAACTGCAGCGTGTGCCAGAGCGAGGACCAGAAGTCGGAGCGTCCGAGCATCTCGGCGTAGTTCGCGAACCCGGCGAAGCTGCCGAGGCCGGTGCGGACGGTCGAGGTGTTGAAGAAGCTCGTGACGATCATCCAGATCGTCGGGCCGAGCAGGAAGGCCACGTAGAACAGGCCGAAGGGGGCGAGGAAGAGCCACCCGCTGCGGCCCTGCCCGCGGGTGAGGCTGGTCCGGTAGGAGCGGCGCGGCCGCGGCGCGAGGGTCGCGTCCGTCGGCCGGTCGAGAACTGGTGCTGTGGTCACGTCATCGTGCCTTTCGCGCGGTGTTCACGTCGTTCGTGGTGTGCAGGTGGCCGGTGGTCGCGTGCCCGGTCACAGCGGGCTCGGGGTGTTCAGGTAGGTGGCCAGCTGGCTCTTGATCGCGCTGAGTGCCTGCGCGGGACTCGAGCTGCCCTGCTGGACGAGTGCGAGCTGTGCGCCGACCGTGCCCTCGAAGGTGGAGCCCGACCCGCCGTACCAGGCGGCGTCGTCGAAGACCGCGGTCTCGGCGGCGGCGGCGTAGTTCGACTGCGGCTTGAGGTCCTTGTACTGGGTGCTGTCGAACGTGGGCATGTAGGCCGGGACGTGCCCGCCCTCGGCCCAGGTCAGGCTCTGCTCGAGCATCTGCTTGATGAACAGCATGGCGGCCTTCTTCTGCGCCGGGGAGCGGTCCTTCTTCGGCAGGATGAACGTGTGCGAGTCGGCCTGGGTGGCGGGCTTGTCGTAGAGCGTCGGGATCGGCGCCATGCCGAACTTCAGCCCCTTGATCGACTGGGCGGTGCTGATCTCCCACTCGCCCTGCATGAAGAAGCCGGCCTTGCCGTCGAACATCAGCGACTGTGCGGTGGCGTAGTCCAGGGCCTTGTTCATCCAGCCCTGCTTCACCCACTTCTGCGTGCGGCTGGTGACCTCGTTGTAGGCGTCCTCGTTGACGGTGAGCTTCCCGCCGCCGTCGCTGATGAACGGCGTCGCGCCGTCGATCTGGTTGTACATCGTCCAGAAGAACCGCCACGGGGTCGCGGTCTCGGGGACGACGTTGGCGACGTTGAGCGCGGTGCCGCCGGTGACCTTCGACACGGCCGCCAGCGCGCTCTCGAACGCGTCCATGCCGTCGAGGCTCTTCAGCTCGCCGTTGCTGTCGAGCAGCCCCGCCTTCTGGCAGACGTCGACGTTGTAGAACAGCACGAACGGGTGCGTGTCGAGCGGGATCGCGATGTTGGCGCCGTCGGTCTTCTGCGCGGCCCAGGCCTTCTGGTTGAAGTCGCTGGCCTTCAGTCCCACGCCGGCCAGGTCCTCTGCCGTGATCGGGTCCAGCAGGTCGCCGTCCCAGAGCGGCTTCGCCCGGGTCAGGTGGGCGATCGCGACGTCCGGCGGCTTGTTCCCGACGGTCGCGAGTGTCAGCTTCGAGTAGTACGGGTTGCCCCAGGCGAACGTGGTCGCCTGCAGGGCGGACGAGCCGCCGTGCTGCTTGGCGTAGCCGTCCTCCATCGCCTGCATGCGGACACCGTCGCCACCGCCGAAGAGGTTCCAGAAGACCAGGGTCTCGGGGTTGAGGGCACTGCCGGCGAGACCGGCCGAGAGCGGGCTCGAGCACGCGGCGAGGGGGAGGACCGTGGCGGCCGCCGCTCCGGCGGCGAGCAGGCTCCTGCGGGTGAACGTTGACCCGCGGAGGGGTGGGACGGATCGGTTCGGCATGGCATCACTCCATCGGGACGGGCCGAAGCGGGACGTCATCCGGGGAGGAAGGACGTCCCGATCGCGGGGCGTCGGTGCCCCGTGAGCGCTCACGTTAGCGCCGCGCCGACCTGCGCGCCAGCCCTTCCGTCCCGTGTCGACACCCGATACCGTTTCCCGTAGGTGAGCGCTCACTTCCGTGACAACGCGGAACACCCGTGCTCGACGCACAGCCTGATCGAAGGAGATCCATGCCCCGCACACACCTCGTCCTCGACTCCGCGTTCACGGTGGGCCCCGTGCGACGCCGACTGTTCGGGGGCTTCGTCGAACACCTCGGCCGCCACGTCTACGACGGCATCCACGAACCCGCGCACGAGTCGGCCGACGAGCACGGCTTCCGCAAGGACGTCATCGAACTCGTCAAGGAGCTCGGCGTCACGACCATCCGCTACCCCGGCGGCAACTTCGTCTCCGGCTACAAGTGGGAGGACGGCGTCGGACCGGTCGAGCAGCGTCCCCGCCGACTCGACCTGGCGTGGCACTCGACCGAGACGAACGAGGTCGGCCTGCACGAGTTCCAGCAGTGGCTCGACTCGGTGGGCTCGGAGCTCATGCTCGCCGTGAACCTCGGCACCCGCGGGGCCGCCGAGGCGATCGAGCTGCTCGAGTACGCGAACATCCCGGGTGGCACCGCCCGCTCCGAGGAGCGCAAGGCCAACGGCCGCGAGGAGCCCTTCGGCATCACCATGTGGTGCCTCGGCAACGAGATGGACGGCCCGTGGCAGCTCGGCCACAAGAACGCCGAGGACTACGGCAAGCTCGCCGCGATGACCGCCAAGGCGATGCGGCAGATCCAGCCCGACCTCGAGCTCGTCGCCTGCGGGTCCTCCGGAGCGTCGATGCCGACGTTCGGCGAGTGGGAGCGCACCGTCCTCGAGCACGCGTACGAGGACGTCGACTACATCTCCGCGCACGCCTACTACGAGGAGGACCAGGACCTCACCTCGTTCCTCGCCTCCGGCGCCAACATGGACCACTTCATCAAGACGGTGACGACCGCCGCGGACCACGTCCAGGCCCACAAGGGCTCCGACAAGCGGATCGACATCTCGTTCGACGAGTGGAACGTGTGGTCGATCACGAAGTGGGAGGCGATGGCGAAGACGTTCACGCTCGAGGACTGGCCGGTCGCCCCGCGCCTCCTGGAGGACGTCTACACCGTCGCCGACGCCGTCGTCCTCGGTGGGCTGCTCATCTCGCTCCTGCGGCACGCCGACCGTGTCGCGTCGGCGTCGATCGCACAGCTCGTCAACGTGATCGGCCCGATCATGACCGAGCCCGGTGGCGAGGCCTGGCGCCAGACCACGTTCTTCCCGTTCTCGGTCACCTCGCGCCTGGCCCACGGCACCTCGCTCAACGTCGTCGCCTCGGGTGACACCGTCGACGGTGGCAAGCACGGCACCGTCCCGGTCGTCGACTCGGCCGCCACGGTCGAGGACGGCCGCGCAGCGGTGTTCCTCGTCAACCGCCACCAGACCGAGAGCACGACGGTCACCATCGACCTGGCCGGGCTCGACGTCGACGGTGAGGTGCACGCGGAGGGCATCTGGGACGATGACCTGCACGCCGTGAACGACCTGTCGAACACCTCCCGCGTCGGCCTGCGGACCAACGAGTCCGTCCGCCGCGAGGGTGACACGATCACGATCGAGCTGCCGCCGGTCTCCTGGACGGCGCTCTCGATCGGGTAGACGCCTCGGCGCGCGCTGCGAGCGGCGAGCGTCGAGTGAGCAGAGGACGCCGGGTCCCTTCGGGGGCCCGGCGTCCTTCTCGTGTCCGGCGGGGCCGGGGCCGGCGCGTCTTGCGTGTCCGGCGGGACCGGCGCGGCGGGGACCGGCGCGGCGGGGACCGGCGCGGCGGGTGCGTTTCGCGCTGGGCGACACATTTCGGGCTGGCCGCCGCGCGGCCTGTCGCTGCGCGCGAAACGCGGCTGGCCGGGAGGCGCGTGTCGGTCGCGGAGGCGCCGTCCACGGTCCACACGGCGGGCGCGCTTCGCGCTGGGCGACACGATTCGGGTTGGCCGCCGCGCGGCCTGTCGCTGGGCGCGAAACGCGGCTGGCCGGGAGGTGCGTGTCGGGCGTGCCCCGTTCCTCCCGTCCGGTGAGGCTCATCTGGGCGCACGCCGCTCGGCCTGCGCGGGGCGCGGCCTGTCCGCGGTTCACACGGCGGGCGCGCTTCGCGCTGGGCGACACGTTTCGGGCTGGCCGCCGCGCGGCCTGTCGCTGGGCGCGAAACGCGGCTGGCCGGGAGGCACCTGCCGGGCCCGCTCCGTGCCTCCCGTCCGGCGAGGCTCGGCTGGGCGCACGCCGCTCGGCCTGCGCGGGGCGCGGCGCGGCCTGGCCGCGGTCCGCGCGGCGGGCGCGCTTCGCGCTGGGCGACACATTTCGGGCTGGTTGCCGCGTGGCCTGTCGCTGAGCACGAAACGGGGCTGGCCGGGAGGCGCGCCGCCGCCCCGCCCCGCCCCCGCCGCGCGCGCCCCGCGCCGCGCCGCTACCGCGCCGGCGCGGCCGTGCTCGCGCGCACGACGAGCCGCACCGGCACCAGGTCGGTCGCCGACGTGGCGGCACCGCCCTCGATCTGGCGCAGGAGGGTGGCGACCGCGCGGCGCCCGACCTCGTCGAAGGACTGGTGCACGGTGGTGAGCGGCGGCCAGAACGAGTCCGACTCGGGGGAGTCGTCGAAGCCGACGACGCTGAGCGTGGACGGGACGGCGCGGCCGACCTCGTGGCAGGCGCGCAGGACCCCGAGCGCGGTCTGGTCGTTCGCCGCGAACACCGCGGTGATCTCGGGGCGACGGGCGATCTCGAGGCCGGCCCGGTAGCCGGACGACGTGCTCCAGTCACCCTCGAGCACGGGTGGGACCGTCCGTCCGGCTGCGGTGAGCGTGGCACTCCACGCGGCCTGTCGCCTCGCCGCCGAGTACGACGACGCGGGGCCGGCCACGTGCCAGACCGTGTCGTGTCCGAGGTCGAGCAGGTGCTGGGTCGCCAGTCGGGCGCCGTCGGCCTGGTCGGTGTCGATCGCCGGGTGGTCGGTCGTGCCGGTGGAGTCCACGACGACCATCGGGACGCCGTCGGGCAGTTCGACCTCGGCGGTGTCGATCACGTGGGACTCGATGATGATGACCACGCCGTCGACGGCCTGTTCGTGCAGGCGGGAGAACGCGGAGCGGACGCCCTCCTCGGTCCGCGATGCCATCGGCAGCAGCGTGATGGTGAAGTCGGCGACCCCGGCGGCGTCGGCGATGGCCTCGAGCGTGCGCATGTTGCCGTAGGACGCAAGGGTGAACATGATCACGCCGATGGTCCGGAACCGTCCGGAGCGCAGGGCCCGAGCGGCACGGTTGGGGCGGTAGCCGAGCTCGGCCATCGCCTGCTGGACGCGGGTGCGGGTCTCGGGGCTGACGTTGTCGAAGCCGCGGGCGACGCGGGAGACGGTCTGCATCGAGACACCGGCAGCCTCGGCCACGGCGGCGAGCGACGGGGCGCGGCGGGCGGAAGCCGCAGCGTCCGTGGTCGTCGAGATGGTCACGCGCTGCCTTCCTCGGAACGGTTCGGGTCGGCGCCTGCGCACGGCCACTCCTGCGAACGCTAGTGCATGTTGACGTTGCCATGCTATGGTCGCCAGCGTTCGATGTTGACGTCAACATCAGGGCCGGTCGCAGCACGACCACCGGCGCTGGGAGACCCGTCGACGTCAGTCAGGACACGACGAAGGAGTCACATGAGCACGCTCACCGCGCGGAGCCCCGAGGCCGCGCCGCGACGTACGGGCACCACGCCCGCACCGCGTCGCCGTGGGAAGCCCCGGGGGCGGATGACCGGCTGGCTCTTCGTCGGCCCGTTCGTCGCCGTCCTCGTCCTGATGCTCATCGTCCCGATCGGCTACGCCCTCTGGCTCAGCCTGTTCCGCGACCAGCTCATCGGCGGCAACCAGTTCGTCTGGTTCGCCAACTACGTCCAGCTCTTCCAGGACGCCAAGTTCTGGTCCGGCTTCGGACGGGTCGCGATCTTCCTGGTCGTGCAGGTGCCGATCATGCTGGGCCTCGCCCTCGTCGCCGCCCTGGCCCTCGACAGCGCCCGCCTCTGGGGCACCGGGTTCTTCCGCATCGCGGTGTTCCTGCCCTACGCCGTCCCCGGGGTCGTCGCAGCCCTGATCTGGGGCTTCATCTACGGCAACCAGTTCGGCCTGACCGGAGCGGCGAACGACGCCCTCGGCATCGACCTGCTGCAGCCGTTCAGTTCGTCGTGGGTCCTCACGAGCATCGGCAACGTGGTCACGTGGGAGTTCCTCGGCTACAACATGCTGATCTTCTACGCCGCTCTCCGCACGGTCCCCGCCGACCTGTACGAGGCCGCCGAGCTCGACGGCGCCGGCCCGATGCGCACCGTCTTCTCGATCAAGCTCCCGGCCCTCCGCGGCCCGATGGTCATCGCCACGATCTTCTCGATCATCGGCAGCTTCCAGCTCTTCAACGAGCCGAACCTGCTGAAGACCCTCGCCCCGAACGTCATCGGCAGCGCCTTCACGCCGAACATGTACGCCTACTCGCTGTCCTTCAGCGGCCAGCAGTTCAACTACTCCGCCACCGTCGCGATCGTCATGGGCGTCATCACCGCCGTCATCGCCTACGTCGTGCAGGTCCGCGGCACCCGACAGGAGAACCGATGAGCACCCTGCAGGGTCCCGCCCCCCTCACCGTCACCGAGGCGACCACGACGCAAGGTGACCCGCGCGAGCGCCGCACCCGAGCCTCCCGGAAGGCGGCGCAGCCCGTCGACGGACGCAAGGTGAAGCGCTCCGGTCTGCTGACCGCGGTCATGGTCGTGTTCGTCGTCTACTCGTTCGCGCCGCTGTTCTACCTGCTGGTGAACAGCACGAAGACACAGGCGTCACTGCTCTCCACCTTCGGCCTGTGGTTCGGCGGGGACTTCAACCTGTGGCAGAACATCGTCGACACGCTGACCTACAACGACGGCATCTTCGTCCAGTGGCTCGGCAACACGCTGCTCTACGTGGTGGTCGGTGCCGGGGGAGCGACCCTGCTCGCGACGGTCGCCGGCTACGGCATGGCCAAGTTCCAGTTCCCCGGCCGTCGCGCGGTCTTCGCCATCGTCCTCGGCGCGATCGCCGTCCCGGGCACCGCCCTGGCCGTCCCGACCTTCCTGCTCTTCTCGCAGGTGGGCCTGACGAACACCCCGTGGGCGATCATCCTGCCCTCGCTGATCAGCCCGTTCGGCATGTACCTGATCTGGACCTACGCGGTCGAGGCGATCCCCACCGAACTCATCGAGGCCGCCCGCATGGACGGTGCCGGCGAGTTCCGGATCTTCTTCACCATCGCGCTGAAGCTCCTGGCACCCGGTGTCGTCACCGTCCTGCTGTTCGCGGTCGTCGCCACCTGGAACAACTACTTCCTGCCGCTCATCATGCTGAGCGACCCGAAGTGGTACCCGCTGACCGTCGGCCTGAACCAGTGGAACGCGCAGGCCACCGGCTCCGGTGCGCAGCCGATCTACAACCTCGTCGTCACCGGCTCGCTCCTCACGATCATCCCGATCGTGGTGGCGTTCCTCTTCCTCCAGCGCTTCTGGCAGTCCGGCCTCGCGGCCGGGTCCGTCAAGGCCTGATCCCGCCCTCCGGCCCCGGTCAGCAGCACCGGACCCCGGCCGGGAGGCACGGCGCGGCCCTGCAAGGACCGCACCGGCACCGAGCAGTCCCTCCTCCACGAAGAAGCACCTTCTTCACGATGAAGTGAAAGGCACCACCATGCAGAAGCGTCTCCGGCGCGGGCTCAGCGCCCTCGCCATCGGCGTCACCGCCGCGATGGCCCTCGCCGCCTGCGCGTCCGGCGGCTCCGGCTCCGGCGGCTCGGCCTCGGACATCGACAAGGCCCTCGACCAGGGCGGCACCCTGACCTACTGGTCGTGGACCCCCTCCGCGAAGGACCAGGTCGCGGCGTTCGAGAAGGCCTACCCGAAGGTGAAGGTCAAGCTCGTCAACGCCGGGACCGGCGCCGACCAGTACACGAAGCTGCAGAACACCGTGAAGGCCGGCTCGGGTGCCCCCGACGTCGCCCAGGTCGAGTACTACGCGCTCCCGCAGTTCGCCCTCTCCGAGTCGCTGCTCAACCTGTCCGACTACGGCTTCGGCGACCTGGAGAGCAAGTTCGCGGCGAGCACCTGGAACTCGGTCTCGATGGACGGCAAGGTCTACGGGCTGCCCCAGGACTCCGGCCCCATGGCCATGTTCTACAACAAGAAGGTCTTCGACGAGTACGGCATCGAGGTGCCGAAGACGTGGGACGAGTACGTGGCAGCCGCCAAGAAGCTGCACCAGGCCGACCCCGAGAAGTACCTGGCGGCCGACTCCGGCGACGCGGGCTTCACCACGAGCATGATCGCCCAGGCCGGCGGCACCCCGTTCACGACCGACGGTGACAAGGTGACGATCAACCTGCAGGACGAGGGCACCAAGAAGTGGACCAAGACCTGGGACGAGCTCGTCGAGCAGAAGCTCCTGTCCAAGACCGTCGGCTGGACCGATGACTGGTACAAGCAGCTCGGCAACGGTCAGATCGCCACGCTGATCACCGGCGCCTGGATGCCCGGCAACCTCGAGGCCAGCGTCGCCGACGCGAAGGGTGACTGGCGCGTTGCCCCGATGCCGACCTACGACGGCGGCACCGCGGCCACCGCGAACAACGGCGGCAGCGCCGAGGTCGTCATGAAGCAGTCGAAGAACCCGGCCCTCGCCGCCGGCTTCCTCAAGTGGCTGAACTCGTCGAAGGCCTCGACCAAGGTCTTCATGGAGTCCGGCGGCTTCCCGTCCACCACCGCCGACCTCGAGTCGTCCGCGTTCCTCGACGAGAAGCCGGACTACTTCGGTGGCCAGCAGATCAACAAGGTGCTCGTCGACGCGTCCAAGGCGTCGGACAACGACTTCACCTACCTGCCGTACCAGGTGTACGCGAACAGCGTCTACGCCGACACCGTCGGGCAGTCGTACGAGAAGGGCACGTCACTCGAGTCGGGTCTGTCCGCCTGGCAGGACGCCCTCGCCAAGTACGGCAAGGACCAGGGCTTCACGGTCTCGACCAAGTAGCCCCACCACATCGACGCGGCCGTGCGGGTTCTCCGCACGGCCGCGTTCCCACGAGACGCGTCGCCACCCGACGTGTTCCCACCAGAAAGACGTGACATGCGCTTCGCCATCGGCGACACCGACTTCCTGCTCGACGGGCAGCCGCACCGGGTGCTCTCCGGTGCGATCCACTACTTCCGCGTCCACCCCGACCTGTGGGCCGACCGGATCCGCAAGGCCAAGCTCATGGGTCTGAACACCGTCGAGACCTACGTCGCGTGGAACGCGCACGAGGCCACCCCCGGCACCTTCGACTTCACCGGGGGGCTCGACCTCGGCCGGTTCCTGGACCTCGTCGCCGCCGAGGGCATGCACGCCATCGTCAGGCCCGGCCCCTACATCTGCGCCGAGTGGACGAACGGCGGCCTGCCGTTCTGGCTGTTCACCGACCGCACGGTCGGGATCCGCCGGGACGAACCGCAGTTCCTCGCCGCCGTCGGCCGCTACCTCGACGCCCTCGCCCCGATCCTGGTTCCGCGGCAGATCGACGCCGGCGGGCCGATCGTGCTCGTGCAGGTGGAGAACGAGTACGGCGCGTACGGGTCCGACCCCGTCTACCTCGAGAAGCTCGAGCGCATGCACCGCGACATCGGGCTCATCGTGCCGTTCACGAGCGTCGACCAGCCGATGGGCTCGATGCTCGAGGACGGGTCGCTGCCGTCGCTGCACAAGACCGGCTCGTTCGGCTCCCGCTCCACGGAACGCCTCGCACGCCTCCGCCAGGCGCAGCCGACCGGTCCGCTGATGTGCTCCGAGTTCTGGGACGGCTGGTTCGACAGCTGGGGTGAGCACCACCACACCACCTCGGCCGCTGCCTCGGCGTCGGACCTGGACGACCTGCTCGCCGCCGGCGGCTCGGTGAACGTCTACATGTTCCACGGCGGCACGAACTTCGGGTTCACCAACGGCGCGAACGACAAGGGCGTGTACCGGCCGATCGCGACGTCGTACGACTACGACGCCCCGCTCGACGAGGCCGGTCGCCCCACCGAGAAGTTCCACGCCTTCCGGCAGGTCATCGCCCGTCACGCTCCGGTCCCCGACCTGCCCGCGTCGATGCAGCCCGGCGGGTCCGGTCGGCTCACGACGGACGTCGTCGCCGGCCTGGAGGCACGCCCCACCCCCGCCTCGGACGTCGCCGTCCGCCTGGACCGCGTCCTCCCGCTCGCCGGTCTGCTGCCGACCATCGCGTCCTGGACCACGCACGAGACGCCGCCGACGTTCGACGAGTTGGGCGCCGCCTCCGGTTTCGTCCTGTACCGGACGGAGGTCGACCTGCCCGAGGGTGGCGTGCTGACCGTCGCCGAGGAGGTCCGCGACCGTGTCCTCGTCCGCGTCGACGGTCGGACCGTCGGCGTCCTGGAGCGGGAGCACCACGACCGTGCCATCGCCCTGCCACCGGTGACGGGCCTCCTGGAACTGCTCGTCGAGGACCAGGGACGCGTCGACTACGGGCCACGCATCGGTGAGCCGAAGGGACTGATCGGAGCGGTCCGGATCGACGACGACGTCCTGTCCCGCTGGACCGTCTCGCCCCTGGCACTCGACCCGGTGCCGGAGGACGCGCTCGACGTCCTGCGGGCCGCGGTGACGTCGGCGGGGGAGACCCTGGCCGGTCCAGCGTTCGCCATGGGGTCGTTCGACCTTGCCGAGAGCGGCGCGGACCTCGACCGCTACCTCGCGCTCGACGGGTTCCGGAAGGGCGTCGCCTGGGTCAACGGGTTCTGTCTCGGCCGGTACTGGTCACGAGGCCCACAGGCGACGCTCGCCGTCCCCGGACCCGTGCTCCGCGCCGGACGGAACGAGGTCGTCGTCTTCGAGGTGCACGCATCGGCGTCCCGGACCGTCTGCATGTGCGTCGAGCCGGCGCTCGGGCACACCGAGGCCTGACCCGCCTGCACCGCGAACGGCCCCGGGGCACCCGGGGCCGTTCGTCACGTCGTGGTCAGCCGATGTCGGTCAGCAGGTCGGTTCGGGCACGAGCACCGCGATCCGGCCGACGCGCACGACCGGGACACCGCTGCGGTCGCCCAGTCGTTCGCCGGCGAAGCGGACGAGCACCCCGGGTTCGGTCCGCTCGGCCTCGACGAGTGCGGCGGCCTGGGCGGGTGTGACCAGGAGCTCCCACGGACGGCGGACCCCGGCGCTGTCCTCGGAGCAGAGTTCCAGCAGGACGCCGACCCGGGCGCCAGCCGGTCCGCCGGCCGTGCTCGTGCCGGTGCGCAGCCCCACCAGCGCGCCCGTGTGCGTGACGATGTCGTTCATGGTCCCCCTCGTTCCTCGGCGTCGTCGCCGCGACGAGCCTACGGCCGCGAGGATCCCTCGCGCCTCATCCGGAAGGTGGGGAACCGTTCGCGTGTCGTCCGCCGTTCGGCTGACGGGTGTCGGGTCAGAACGCCCGAGCACCGGCCCACTCACGGACGCGGAGGAGTCCTTCGCGGCGCCAGATCCAGTACGGGGCAGACTTCGTGCCGTCGTCCTCGTACGCCTTCGTCAGGAGCCCGATCTGTCGTCGACGCTGGTGCCCGGTGTCGTCCACCCATTCGACGTACCCGTCGTCGAGCACGGTCGTGATCTGCGCGCGGGGCACCGACCAGCTGAAGACGTACCCGTCGTAGCGGAGCTCCTGGTCGCCCAGGCGGACCGCGACCCGTCGAGCACGAGCGGTCGTCCAGGCCCCGAAGCCCACCATGACCACGCCGAGGATCGCGACGAACACCCGAGCCGATGCTTCCGGGACGAAGGCGACCCCGACCAGGACCGCACCGACCACGATCTGCAGCGGACCGAGTGCGGCGGTGTTCGCGCTGCGCTCCCATGCGGGGGCACGGATGACCTCGTCGTCGGTCACGGCGACTCGTCGAGCCGGTCGAGGTCCGCGAGGGCCTGCTCGGCCTGCGCGATCCGCTCGGGCACCGGTCGGGTCCACCACTCAGGCCCGCGCTCGCCGAGCCCGTGCTTGGCGAGGCCGTTCCGGTGTCGGGCCCGGGCGACGGCGTCCTCGTCCCCGGCCCGCTTCGCCAGCTTCACCCCGTTCCGGCCGCGGCCCAGGTGCGAGCGGAGCCGCGCTGCCAGGTCCTCGGGGAGCGCCGGGTCCGTCCGCCGCCACCGCCGACCGCTCACGACGAAGAAGTGGTCGTCCTCCACACCGGCGGTCATGCTCCGAGTCTGCCCGAGCGACGTTCGAGGTGTCGGTGGCCCCGGGTAGAACGGAGTGCGATGACCTACTCCCGTGTGCGCCCCCTGCTCGACGTCACGCGTATCTACGCCGAGGACGCCGCGCTCGAACTGCCGCGCGGGCAGGAGATCGTCGGGCGATGGCCGGACGCCGAGATCGTCCCGGTCGCGTCGCACTGGCAGATCCCCGAGGTGCACGGCGACGAGCGCAACGTCGCCCGGTGGGTCCGGATCAAGACCGAGGCGCTCGTGCTCGGCGTCAAGAAGTCGATCGTCACCCGCCCGAACGGTCGCTCCGCGGACTTCATCGCTCCCTCGACCGCGAACGGCTGTGCGATGGCGTGCGCGTACTGTTACGTCCCCCGACGCAAGGGCTACAGCAACCCGATCACCGTCTTCGCGAACATCGAGCAGATCACGAAGCACCTCGCCCGGAACATCCACAAGCAGGGTCCGAAGACCCAACCGAACCAGTGCGACCCGGACGCATGGGTCTACGACATCGGCGAGAACAGCGACTGCTCGGTCGACGCGATGCTCAGCGACAACGTGCGCGACCTCTGCGATCTCTTCCGGATGACGCCGACGGCGAAGGCGTCGTTCGCCACGAAGTACGTCAACCGCGACCTGCTCGACTGGGACCCGATGGGCCGCACCCGGATCCGGTTCTCGCTCATGCCGCACGAGACGGCGAAGGTGACCGACATCCGCACCTCGCCGATCGCCGAACGGATCGCGGCGGTCAACGACTTCGTCGCGGCCGGGTACGAAGTGCACCTGAACTTCTCGCCCGTGATCCTCACCCCGACGTGGGAAGCGGACTGGGCCGCGATGCTGCGGGAGGTCGACGACGTGCTGTCCCCGGCCGCGAAGGCGCAGCTCGCAGCCGAGGTCATCTTCCTCACCCACAACGAGCAGCTGCACGAGGTGAACCTGGGCTGGCACCCGAAGGCCGAGGACCTGCTGTGGCGGCCCGAGTTGCAGGAGCAGAAGCTCTCCCAGAACGGTGCCGTCAACATCCGGTACCGCGCAGCGATGAAAGCGCAGCACATCGAGCGCTTCCGACAGCTCGTGTCGGACAACCTGCCGTCCTGCCGGATCCGGTATGCCTTCTGACGTGTACACGGTCTGTGTACACGTGTACCGATCTGCGGTACACTCGTCGAATGCAACTCGCCGCTCCCCTCGCCACGCTCGTCGGCCCCACGCAGGCCGACGCACTCCGCGTCCTCGCTCGGACTGATGCGGCCATGACCGGACGCCAGGTCGCCAGGGTCGCTGGGGCGGCACAGCACACCGGCATCAAGCGTGCACTCGACAAACTCGAGCACTCCGGACTCGTGCGTGTGGAGCGCGGTCTGCAGCACTCCGCCTACCAGGTCAACCGCGAGCACCTGCTGTGGCCAGCAGTCGAGCTCGTGCTCGGCGCGCGAACGGAACTGGAGCGCCGTATCCACGACTTCATCGCGGGGAGCGAAGTCGACGTGTTGTCCGTGTCGATCTTCGGATCGCTCGCCCGGGGAACGGCCACCGACGAATCGGACGTCGACCTGCTCGTGGTGTTCGCTGCGGAGACGAACGTCGATGTGGTCGTCCGTCTCGGCGATCTCGTGCAGCGCTGGACCGGCAACGACTGCCAGGTCTTCGACGTCACTCGTGCTGACCTCGAACGGTTCGCCGCCGAAGGGGACCCACTCGTGGGCTCGTGGCGCGCCGACGCGCACACCGTGTACGGGTCCGACATCCGATCGCTCGTCTGATGCCCCTCCGGACGCGCGTGATGGATGCGACAGCAGTCCGGATGCGACGAGACGAGGCTGAGGCGTACTACGAGGTAGCGGTTCTCTGTGCCGGCTCGACTTCGCATGCCGACTGGAAGGCCGCCGGTTCGAATGCCGTCCTCGGCGGGATCGCGGCGGCCGACGCGATCTGCGGGGCCGTCCTCGGGCAGCACCACGTCGGCGAGGACCACGCGCAGGCCCGGCGCCTGCTCGACACGGCTTGCTCACCTGACCGACAGCCAGGCAACCAACTCAAACGTCTGACCGACGAGAAGACGAACTTCCAGTACTCGTCTGCTCGCGTGACCCGCGAGCAGACGAGTCGTCTCGTGCTCGCGCTCGAACGCCTCATCGTCACGATGCGGCAGAAGACCGACCCGAGCCGCTGACCGATCCACGATGGCGTCGGTCGGGCTCACGGCAGGGTCGATCGTGCTGCACCCCGACGATCCCGAGCGGTGGTCCAGACAGGTCGCTCAGCGCGGGCGACGGATCCGGATCGGGCCCTTGGCGGTGGACGGGTCGATGACGTTCCCGCCCTGGGTGATCTCGACCTCGCCGCGGGCGACCATGCGTCGAGCGGCTCGGCGCGCCGGTTCCATCAGGTCACGCCAGTCCTCGCCGCCGATCGCCCGCGCGGCGTCCGACGGGCAGATGCTCGACGTGGCGGCCCGGGCGTCGAGCAGCTCGTCGATGGTGCGCTCGAGCGTCCGGTCGGTGTCGTCCAGCTTGTGCCGGCGGCACGCGTCGGAGCACCACTTCGTGTCCGGATCCGCCGATCCGGGCATCCGCCGGCCGCAGGATGCGCAGGTGCGTTCGGCGTGCGCGGCGTCGAGCCGGCGTGCGTCGTCCTCGGTGCGGATCGCTCGTCCCATGGGCCCATGATCGTCCGCGCCACCGACGCGCATCCAGGCTGGCGGTACCCCGATCGGCGGTTCCGACCAGGGCCGGCTGGCAGCATGCAGGGATGGACCACGACGCCGACCGCAGCCCGGAGCCGACGACCAGGACAGGGGAGCCCGCCTGGGTCGAGCACGTGATGTGGTGGCACGTCTACCCGCTCGGCTTCGTCGGCGCGGAGATCCGCCCGAGCAGCAGCCCCGACAACGCTGTCGAGCACCGCCCCGTCGAGCACCGCCTGGGGCGCCTGGAAGCCTGGCTCGACCACGTCGTCGACCTCGGGCTCAACGGGCTGCTGCTCGGGCCGGTGTTCGCGAGCTCGACGCACGGCTACGACACCGTCGACCACTTCCGGATCGACCCGCGCCTGGGCGACGACGCCGACTTCGACCGTCTGGTGGCCGCAGCTCGAGAACGCGGCATCCGGGTCCTGCTCGACGGCGTCTTCAACCACGTCGGGCGCAAGCACCCGGCCTTCCGGGCACTCGCCGAGCAGGGCCCGGATGCCGAGACCGCTCCGCTGTTCGCCGTCGACTGGGACGGCTGGCAGCCCGGGCAGCCGGTGCCGGTCGGTTCGTTCGAGGGGCACGACATCCTGGTGGCGCTCGACCACTCCTCGTCGGCGACCGAGGACCTGGTCGTCCAGGTCATGATGCACTGGCTCGAGCGCGGTATCGACGGGTGGCGGCTCGATGCCGCTTACGCGGTCCCGCCGGCGTTCTGGGCGCGCGTGCTGCCGCGCGTGCGGGAGCACTTCCCCGAGGCGTGGTTCTCCGGCGAGGTCATCCACGGCGACACCGCCGCGATCGTCCGCGCGTCGACGATGGACTCCACCACCCAGTACGAGCTCTGGCAGGGCATCTGGCACGGCATCGCGGATCGCAACTGCTACGAGCTGGCGCACGCGATCGAACGGCACGACGAGCTGCTCGCGACGTTCGCCCCGAGCACGTTCGTCGGCAACCACGACGTGACGCGGATCGCCTCGGCCGTGGGGGAGGGGTTCGTCGGACACGCGATCGCGGTGCTGTTCACGGTGGCCGGCACCCCGTCGGTCTACGCGGGCGACGAGTTCGCCTGGGCCGGGGTCAAGGAGGAACGCGAAGGCGGTGACGACGCCGTGCGGCCCGCCTTCCCCGCCGGTCCGACGGAGGTCACCGGCACGGCGGCCGACGTGCTGCACGCCCACCAGGCGCTCGTCGCACTCCGCCGTCGGCACCCGTGGCTGCACCGCGCGCACACCGACGTGGTCCACCTGGACAACACGGCGCTCGTCCTCCGCACGGCGACCGACCGGGAGGCCGTGGTCACCGCCCTGAACCTCTCGCCCGAACCGGTGGTCCTGCCCGCAGCCGACGCGACGCGGGTCGAGGCGGGCGCGGGGGAACTGCGCGACGGGGCGCTGCGCCTCCCGGCCGCCGGTTGGGCCGTCCTGTCCCGCTGACGCAGCCCGCGACCGCAGCCCGCAGCCCGCGACCGCAACGCAACGCAAAAGCGACAGATCTCCGCCGAGTTCCGACGGAGATCTGTCGCTTTCGGGGACCGGTCGTACGACCGACCCCGTCCTACTTGCGGCTGCTGGCCGCGCGGCGCTTGTTGAAGACGTCGAACGCGACGGCGGCCAGGAGCACCAGACCCTTGATGAGCTGCTGGAACTCGGACCCGACACCGAGGATCGACATGCCGTTGTTGAGCAGACCGATGATGAGACCACCGACGATCGCACCCGGCACCGTGCCGATGCCGCCGGTGACCGCAGCGCCACCGATGAACACGGCCGCGATGGCGTCGAGCTCGAAGCCGTTGCCCGCGCTCGGGGAGGCCAGGTTGAGCTGCCCCGTGAAGACCACGCCGGCCAGGGCCGAGATGACACCCATGTTGACGAAGAGCAGGAACGTGACGCGCTTCGTCTTGACGCCGGACAGCTGCGCGGCGAGCGGGTTGCCGCCGATCGCGTAGATGTGTCGACCGAAGACCGCGCTGCGCATGACCATCGAGTACACGATGACCAGGACGCCGAGGATCACGAGGACGATCGGGGTGCCGTTGTAGCTGGCGAGCAGCAGCGCGATGAAGATGACCAGCGCGACGGTGAACACCATCTTGGTGATGAACCAGGCGAAGGGCTCGTCCTCGAGCTGGTACTTGCGACGGGTCGCACGACCGCGGAACCCGGTGATCACGAGGATCGCCGCGGCGGCGAGCCCCAGGACCATCGTCAGCGGCTCGTAGCCCGAGGTGCCGAAGGAGGGCAGGAAGCCGGAGCCGAGCGAGCGGAAGCCGTCCGGGAACGGCGAGATCTGCTGGTTCTGCAGGGCGATCTGGGCGGCACCGCGGAAGGCGAGCATGCCCGCCAGGGTCACGATGAACGCCGGGATCCCGAAGTAGGCGATCCAGAAGCCCTGCCACGCACCGACGAGCGCGCCGAGGACCAGGCAGAGGACGACGGCGATCGGCCAGGGGATGCCCCACTGGGTGATCATGACGCCGGCCATGGCGCCGGTGAACGCGACGACCGAACCGACGGAGAGGTCGATGTGGCCGGCGATGATCACCATCACCATGCCGATCGCGAGGATCAGGATGTAGCTGTTCTGGACGATCAGGTTCGAGACGTTGATCGGGGCCAGCGTGATGCCGTTCGTCGTCACCTGGAAGAAGATGACGATGACGATCAGCGCGATGAACAGGCCGATCTGTCGGAGCTGCCCGGTGAGGTAGCTGGCGGCGGACTTAAGCGCGTTCATTGACTGGGGTCTCCCGTTCCTGGGTCATGTACTGCATGAGGACTTCCGGCGACGCCTCGGCGCGCGGGACGTCGGCGGTGATGGTGCCCTCGGAGAGCGTGTAGATGCGGTCGCAGATGCCGAGCAGCTCGGGGAGTTCGGACGAGATCACGATGATCCCCTTCCCCTGGTCGGCGAGCGCGTTGATGATCGTGTAGATCTCGTACTTCGCGCCGACGTCGATGCCTCGGGTCGGTTCGTCGAGGATGAGCACGTCCGGGTCGGAGTACATCCACTTCGACAGGACGACCTTCTGCTGGTTGCCGCCGGAGAGCTTGCCGGTGATCGCGTTGACCGTCGGGGCCTTGATGTTCAGGTCCTTGAGGAACTTGCTCGCGATCGTGGTCTCCTCGGAACCGTTGACGAAGCCCCAGTTGGCGAGCTTGCCGAGCGCCGAGCCGGAGACGTTCCGCTTGATGTCGTCGATGAGGTTGAGGCCGTAGCGCTTCCGGTCCTCGGTCGCGTAGGCCAGGCCGTTGTCGATGGCGGCGGTGACCGTGTTCGTCTTGATCGGCGTCCCGCGCTTGTAGACGGTGCCGCTGATCCCGGTGCCGTACGAGTGCCCGAAGACGCTCATCGCGAGCTCGGTACGTCCGGCGCCCATCAGGCCGGCGATGCCGACGATCTCACCGGCACGGACGTTGAGGTTCGCCTGGTGGATGATCTCGCGGGAGGCGTCCAGCGGGTGGTGGACGGTCCAGTCCTCGATGCGCAGGAGCTCTTCGCCGATCTTCGACTCGTGCTCCGGGTAGCGCGTGGAGAGGTCGCGGCCGACCATGCCGCGGATGATGCGGTCCTCGGAGACCTCGCCCGCGTGCATGTCGAGCGTCTCGATGGTCTGCCCGTCGCGGATGATCGTGACCTTGTCGGCGATCGCCTTGATCTCGTTGAGCTTGTGGCTGATGATGATCGCCGTCATGCCCTCGTCCTGCAGCGAGCGGATGAGCTCGAGCAGGTGCGCGGAGTCGTCGTCGTTCAACGCTGCGGTGGGCTCGTCGAGGATGAGGAGCTTCACCTTCTTCGACAGTGCCTTCGCGATCTCGACGAGCTGCTGCTTGCCGACGCCGATGTCCACGATCTTCGTGATCGGGTTGTCCTTGAGACCGACGCGCTGCAGGAGCTTGGCGGCTTCGAGGTTCGTCTTGTTCCAGTCGATGAAGCCGCCCTTGGAGCGCTCGTTGCCGAGGAAGATGTTCTCGGCGATCGACAGGTAGGGGCTCAGTGCGAGCTCCTGGTGGATGATGACGACGCCGGCTGCCTCGGAGTCGTTGATGTTCGAGAAGCGGACCGGTTCGCCGTCGAGCAGGATCTCGCCGTCGAAGGTGCCGGTCGGGTAGACGCCCGACAGGACCTTCATGAGCGTGGACTTGCCCGCGCCGTTCTCACCGCAGATCGCGTGGACCTGGCCCCGTTCGACCTGGAGCGAGACGTTCTGCAGGGCCTTGACGCCGGGGAACGTCTTGGTGATGTCGCGCATCTCGAGGATGGTGTCCGCCACGGGACCGCCTTCCGTTGGGGCGCCGGGACGGCGCGCGAGTGGAGGGGAGACAGGACGGGAGGCGCGGTGCGGGCGTGCACCGCGCCTCCCGGTCCGTCAGGGGGTTGCGACTACTTGAGGTCGGCCTCGGTGTAGTAGCCCGAGTCGATCAGGACCTTCTCGTAGTTGTCCTTCGTGACGACCGTCGGCTGGAACAGGTACGTCGGGACGACCTTGACCTTGTTGTCGTAGGTCTTGGTGTCGTTGACCTCGGGCTTCTTGCCCGACAGCAGGTCCTCGGCCATGCTCGCCGACTTCTCGGCCAGCTGACGCGTGTCCTTGTAGATGGTCGAGTACTGCTGACCGTCGACGATCGACTTCACCGAGGCGGCCTCGGCGTCCTGACCGGTGATGGTCGGGAGCGGGCGGTCGCCGGAACCGAAGCCGGCGCCCTGCAGGGCCGAGATGATGCCGATCGACATGCCGTCGTAGGGCGAGAGGACGCCGTCGAGCTTGGTGCCGCCGGAGTAGGACTTGGCGACCAGGTTCTGCATGCGGGACTGGGCCTTCGCCGGGTCCCACTGCTGCGTCGCGGCCTGGGTGAAGCCGTCCTGGCCGGAGCCGATCTTCAGCGTGCCGTCCTCGAGGTAGGGCTTGAGGGTGTCCATCGCGCCGTTGAAGAAGAACGTGGCGTTGTTGTCGTCGGGCGAGCCGGCGAAGACCTCGATGTTGAACGGACCCTTCTCGTCGGTCTTCTTGCCGTCCTCGTCGAGGAGGCCGAGACCGGTGAGGAGCGAGTTCGCCTGGTCGACGCCCACCTTGTAGTTGTCGAACGAGACGTAGTAGTCGACGTTCTTGTTGCCCGTGAGCAGGCGGTCGTAGGAGATCACCTTGATGCCGGCCTTGGCTGCGGCGTCGAGCTGGTCGGAGAGCGAGCCGCCGTCGATCGAAGCGACGATGAGGACCTTCGCACCCTTGGTGATCATGTTGCTCACCTGCTGGACCTGCTGCGGGATCTTGTTGTCCGCGTACTCGAGGTCGACCTTGTAGCCGGCCTTCTCGAGGTCGCTCTTGACGGCGTTGCCGTCCTTGATCCAGCGCTCGGACACCTTGGTGGGCATCGCGACGCCGACGAGGGCGCCCTTGTTGTCGGTGCTGCCGCCGGCGTCGCCGGTCGCCGAGCGACCGCCGCCGGAGCAAGCGGCCAGGGAGAGAGCGAGGCCGAGGGCTGCGACGCCCGCGACGATCCTGCGCTTCTTCATCGAAGTACCTCTGTTCCTCTCGCGTCGGCATCGACGCGTTCAGGTGCGGGGCTGCTGTGTCCCGCTGGGGATGTGATGCTCCAAGTGAGCGCTCACATCATGTGGTCTCCGTGGGGTCGTGTCAACTCGTCGAGACCAGATCGGGATGTCGCGTCCCCGAACTGGTGTCGCGGTACGGTGACCGGATGACGACGACCGCGACGCCGAACGGCAGGGGACGCAAGGCCCCGACGATCTTCGACGTCGCCGAGCGTGCGGGCGTCTCCCACCAGACCGTCTCCCGTGTGATCAACGGGGACCCCACTGTCCGGGAGCAGTTCCGGACGAAGGTCACCGACGCCGTCACCGCCCTCGGGTACCGACCCCGGGCTGCTGCGCGGGCACTCGCCGGCGGACGGAGCCGCGCCCTCGGCCTGGTCAGCGCGGGCGATGCGCTCTACGGACCGTCGAGCACCGCGATCGGTTTCGAGCGTGCTGCCCGGACCGCGGGGTACCACGTGCTGCTCTCGACGCTGCCGGACGACCCGAAGCCCCTCGACCTGTCCGAGGCGCTGTCCACGCTGCTGGCGCAGGACGTCGCCGCCGTGGTCCTCGTCGCCGCCGACAACCGGGTGCTCGACGCCCTCGCGTCGCTGACGCTGCCGGTCACGGTGCCCGTCGTCGTCGCGAACGCGGTGCAACGGGACGCCCTGCCGACCGATCTGGTCGTGCCCGGGAGCGGCGGGGCGACGATCTCCGCGGTCGCCATCGACCAGGCGGCCGGTGCGACCCTGGCGTTGCAGCACCTGTTCGACCTCGGCCACCGTCGGATCGTGCACATCGCCGGGCCGACGGTCTCGCAGGAGGCCGAGGTCCGCCGTGCGACCTACGAGCGGACCATGCGCGCCCGGGGCTTGACGCCGGTCGTGTACGAGGGGGACTGGACGCCGGCCAGCGGGTTCGCGGCCGGCCGCGCGATGGACGCCGCGACGGTCGACGCCGTGTTCGCGGGCAACGACCAGATGGCGCTCGGCGTCCTGCACGCCTTCGCGGAAGAAGGACTCCGCGTGCCGGACGACATCGCCGTCATCGGGTTCGACGACGTGCCGGAGGCCGCGCACTTCACACCGCCGCTCACCACCGTGCGGCAGGACTTCCAGGCGATGGGGGAGCGGGTCCTCGCCTCGGCGCGGGCGCTGCTCGAGGGCGGGCTGCACGACGACGCGCTCCTGCAGCCCGAGCTGGTGGTGCGCCGCTCGGCGTAGTCGCCCTGCTCGGCAGGGCTCAGCGCCGCCCGGCGTAGCCTCTCGCCATGACGACGACGTCTCCCTCGACCGGCCCGGTATCGCCCTCGACCTCCCGGCTCCGCCCGCTGCCGCACGGTGCGCTGCGGCTCACCGGCGGCTACTGGGGCGAGTGGCAGGAGCGCAACGGGAGCGTCGTCCTGCGGCACTGCGAGGACTGGATCGAGCGGATCGGCTGGGTCGGCAACTTCGACGGTGCCGCGACCGGCGTCGAGTTCACGCACGCCGGCATCGAGTTCGTCGACTCCGAGGTCTACAAGCTGCTCGAGGCGATGGCGTGGGAGCTCGGACGCACCGGGGACCCGGAGCTCACCGAGCGGTACGAGCGGCTCGTCGACCGGGTCGCCGCCGCACAGGACGACGACGGCTACCTGCACACCGCGTTCGGTCGCCCCTGGCAGCGTCCGCGCTGGTCCGACCTCGAATGGGGCCACGAGCTCTACTGCATGGGGCACCTCATCCAGGCCGCCGTCGCGCGACTGCGCACCGCCGGCAGCGGCCGCCTGGTCGACGTGGCGGTCCGCGTCGCCGACCACCTGGTCGAGGTGTTCGGGGACGGCGGACGGGAGGCGGTGTGCGGCCACCCGGAGATCGAACCGGCGCTCGTCGAGCTGGGTCGGGCGACCGGCGACCACCGGTACGTCCGGCTGGCGCAGTTGTTCGTCGACCGCCGGGGGAACGGGCTGCTCGGCCCGATCGCGTTCGGACCGGAGTACTTCCAGGACGACCTGCCGGTCCGGGAGGCGGGCGTCTGGCGCGGGCACGCCGTCCGGGCGATGTACCTGGCGGCCGGCGCGGTCGACGTCGCCGTGGAGACCGGCGACGCAGAACTCGTCGCGGCCGTCGAACGGCAGTGGGCGAACACCGTGGCGACCCGCACCTACCTGACCGGGGCGATGGGGTCGCACCACCAGGACGAGTCGTTCGGCGCCGACTTCGAGCTGCCGCCGGACCGCGAGTACGGCGAGACCTGCGCGGCGATCGCGTCGAACATGGTGTCCTGGCGCCTGCTGCTCGAGACGGGGGAGTCGAAGTACGCGGACCTGATCGAGCGGACCCTGTACAACGCGGTGATGGTCGCACCGCGCCAGGACGGACGGGCGTTCTTCTACGCCAACACCATGCACCAGCGGGTCGAGGGTGCGGTCCCGCCGGAGGACGACCTCAGCGCGCGGGCACTGTCGAGCCTCCGGGCGCCCTGGTTCGAGGTCTCGTGCTGCCCGACGAACCTGGCCCGGACGCTGGCCAGCGTCGAGTCGGTCTTCGCGACGATGACCGACGACGGCCTGCAGCTGCACCAGTACGGCGACTACGACGTCGAGACCACCCTGCCGGGCGGCGCCACGGCCGCGTTCCGGGTGCGCTCGGGGTGGCCGGCCGCGGGCACGGTCTCGGTCGAGGCGACCGCGGCGAGCGGGACCCCGGTGGCGCTGCGCCTCCGGGTGCCGTCCTGGGCGTCGGAGGCCGTCCTCGAGACCCCCGACGGCACCCGGTCGGTCGACGGCGTCCGGTCGGTTGACGGCACCCGGTTCGTCCACGGGGAGGACACCGTCACCGTCGTGCGGACGTTCGCAGTCGGAGACCGTGTGACGCTCACGGTGCCGGTCGCCGCTCGGCTCACGGTGCCAGACCCGCGGATCGACGCGGTCCGCGGCACGGTCGCGGTCGAGCGCGGCCCGCTCGTGTACGCCCTGGAGTCCACGGACCTCGGTCGGGACGTCGGCGACGTCGTGGTGCAGCCCGGGTCGGACCCGCTCGACGACGGACCGGACGCCGTGCGCATGCGGGTGCGCCAGCGCACGGTGCACCGTGTCGGGCCGCTGCCGTACGGCGACCCCGACGTGCAGGAGACCGAGCCGGAGACGGTCCGGCTCGTGCCGTACGCGACGTGGGGCAACCGCGGGCCGTCCACGATGCGGGTGTTCCTGCCCGTCGCCTGACCTGGGTCGCTCCCGCCGCGACACGGCCGGACGAGTTGTCGGGTGAGCGCTCACGCGCTACGGTGTGAGCGCTCACTCGACGGCGAGAGCAGGAGGCCCACCATGAGCGACGACCGGACCCGCGAGATCGCGGACGGCCGCACGACCCTCGGCATCGAACTCGGGTCGACCCGGATCAAGGCGTGTCTGGTGGGCGAGGACCTGACGGTCATCGCCGCGGGCTCCCACGAGTGGGAGAACGAGTTCGTCGACGGCCGCTGGACGTACCCGTTGGCAGCCGTCGAGACCGGCGTCCGCGCCGCGTACGCCGCACTCGTCTCCGACCTGCAGGAGCAGCACGGCTCGGTGCCGACGACGTTCCGCGCGGTCGGCGTCTCGGCGATGATGCACGGCTACCTGCCGTTCGACGCCGACGGTGAGCTGCTCGTGCCGTTCCGCACCTGGCGGAACACCTCGACCGGCCCCGCTGCGGCTGCGCTGAGCGACGCCCTCGGCTTCAACATCCCGCTCCGTTGGTCGATCGCGCACCTGTACCAGGCCGTCCTCGACGACGAGCAGCACGTCGCGCAGACCACGGGCATCACGACGCTCGCCGGGTACGTGCACCGCCAGCTCACCGGGCAGGACGTCCTCGGGGTCGGCGACGCATCGGGCATGTTCCCGATCGACCCCGCCACCGGCGACTACGACGCCCGGATGCTCAGCACCGCGCAGGACCTGATCGGCGTCCCCGACCTCCGCGCACTCCTGCCCGAGGTCCGTGTCGCCGGCCAGGACGCCGGCACCCTGACCCCGGCGGGCGCCGCCTGGCTCGATCCCACCGGCACACTGCAGCCGGGTGCACCGCTCTGCCCGCCCGAGGGTGACGCCGGCACGGGCATGGTCGCCACGAACGCGGTCGCCCAACGCACCGGCAACGTCAGCGTCGGCACGAGCATCTTCGCGATGGTCGTGCTCGAGCGGCCGCTCGGCACCCCGCACGAGGAGCTCGACGTCGTCACCACCCCCGCCGGCGACGCCGTCGCGATGGTGCACTGCAACAACGGCGCCAGCGAGATCGGCAGCTGGGCCCGCGTGTTCGGCCGCTTCGCCGAGGCCGCCGGCAGCCCGGCCGACGCCGACTCCGTGTTCCGCACGCTGCTCGACGAGGCCGCCACCGCCGACCCGGACGCCGGCGGCCTGCTCGCGGTCAACTACCTGGCCGGCGAACCGGTCACCGGTGTCGAGGACGGCCGACCGCTGCTCCTCCGCGCCCCCGACGCCCGCTTCACGCTCGGCAACCTCGTCCGCGCCGAACTCATGGGCGCCTTCGCCACGCTCGCCATCGGCATGGAGGTCCTGCACGGCGAGGGCGTCGCCGTCGACCGGATGACCGCGCACGGCGGGCTCTTCCGGACGCCCGGGCTGCCGCAGCGCCAGCTCGCCGCCGCACTCCGCGTGCCCGTGGCCCTCGAGGCGACCGCCAGCGAGGGTGGGGCGTGGGGCATCGCCGTCCTCGCCGCCTACCTCGAGCACGCCGCCGACGCCTCGCTCGCCGAGTACCTCGACACGACCGTGTTCGGGACGGCGGACTCGAACGTGGTCGACCCGGACCAGCGCGACGTCGACGGGTTCACCGTGTACCTCGACCGTTTCCGCGCGGCGCTGCCGATCCAGGCGATCGCCGCCGCGGTCCCCGGCGCCCGCGACGCGGCCACGTCGAGCGGCGAGTCGACGACGGCACCCGGCCCGGGCCTCCCGACCGAACACCAGCAGGAACAGGACGTGAACTGATGACCGACGACACCACCCGAGCGGCCGTCGCCGCAGCGCGTGAGCGCGTGGCCCGACTGCACGGCGAACTCGTCCGCTACGGCCTGGTCATCTGGACCGGCGGCAACGTCTCCGAGCGCGTGCCCGGCACCGACCTGTTCGTCATCAAGCCGAGCGGCGTCGTCAGCGAGGACCTGACGCCGGAGAACCAGGTCGTCTGCACCCTCGACGGCGTGCCGGCCGAGGGCTGGGGCAACGAGCACGGCCCGTCCTCCGACACGGCCGCGCATGCCTTCGTGTACCGGAACATGCCCGAGGTGAACGGCGTCGTGCACACCCACTCGACGTACGCCACCGCGTGGGCAGCCCGCGCGGAGGAGATCCCGTGCGTGATCACCGCGATGGCGGACGAGTTCGGCGGACCGATCCCGGTCGGCCCGTTCGCGATCATCGGCGACGACACCATCGGCCGCGGCATCGTGGAGACCCTGTCCGGACACCGCTCCCGTGCGGTGCTCATGCAGAACCACGGCGTCTTCACGATCGGCAAGGACGCGAAGGACGCGGTCAAGGCCGCGGTCATGTGCGAGGACGTCGCCCGCACCGTGCACATCGCGAAGCAGGGCGGCGAGCTCGTCCCGATCGCCCCCGAGGACGTCGACCGCCTGTTCGACCGATACCAGAACGTCTACGGACAGAACCCCGAAGGAGCCATGCGATGACGCAGGACAACGTCGACCCCCAGGCCACACTCGACGGCTACGAGGTCTGGTTCCTCACCGGCTCGCAGGGCCTCTACGGCGAGGAGACCCTCCGCCAGGTCGAGGAGCAGAGTCGCGCCGTGCACGAGGCGCTCGCGGGAGCGCTGCCGGTGACGCTCGTCTGGAAGCCCGTCCTCAAGGACGCCGACGGCATCCGCCGCGCCCTCATCGAGGCCAGCGCCGACGACAGGGTCATCGGCGTGACGACGTGGATGCACACGTTCAGTCCCGCCAAGATGTGGATCGGCGGCCTCAACGCGCTGACGAAGCCCTTGCTGCACCTGCACACGCAGGCGAACGTCGCACTGCCGTGGGCGGACATCGACTTCGACTTCATGAACCTCAACCAGGCCGCGCACGGCGACCGTGAGTTCGGGTACGCCCTGGCACGGATGGGTGTCCGCCACGCCACCGCCGTCGGCCACGTGTCCGACCCGCGCGTGCAGCAGCGGGTGTCCGACTGGACCCGTGCCGCCGCCGGTGCCGCCGCGATCCGGGAACTCAAGCTCACGCGCTTCGGCGACAACATGCGCTACGTCGCCGTCACCGAGGGCGACAAGACCGAGGCCGAGATCGAGCTCGGCGTGCAGGTCAACACCTGGGGCGTCAACGACCTCGTCGCGGCCGTCGAGACCGCGACCGCGGACACCGCCGCCGTCGACGCGCTCGTCGCGCAGTACGACAGCGCCTACGACCTGGTGCCGGAGCTCCGGGCCGACGGTGCGCGACGCCAGTCCCTCCGCGACGGCGCCGCGATCGAGCTCGGCCTCCGCGCCCTGCTCGCCGAGAACGGGTCCGCCGCCTTCACCACGAACTTCGAGGACCTGGGCACGCTCAAGCAACTGCCCGGCCTGGCGGTCCAGCGGCTGATGGCGGACGGCTACGGCTTCGGTGCCGAGGGCGACTGGAAGACCGCCGTCCTCGTCCGCGCGATGAACGTCGCCGGCGCCGGACTCCCCGGTGGCGCCTCGCTCATGGAGGACTACACGTACGACCTGACGCCGGGCGCGGAGAAGATCCTCGGTGCCCACATGCTCGAGGTCTCGCCGACCCTGACCTCGTCGACCCCGACGCTGGAGATCCACCCGCTCGGCATCGGCGGCAAGGACGACCCGGTGCGCCTGGTCTTCACCGCCGACGCCGGCCCCGCGGTCGTCGCCGCACTGAGCGACACCCGCGACGGCTTCCGCCTCACCGCCAACGTCGTCCAGGTCGTCCCGCCGACCGAGGCGCTGCCGAACCTGCCCGTCGGCCGGGCCGTCTGGGAGCCGCAGCCGTCGTTCCCCGTGTCCGCCGAAGCCTGGCTCACCGCCGGTGCCGCACACCACACGGTGATGACGACGGCCGTCGGGATCCAGGTGATCGAGGACCTCGCCACCATGATCGGCACCGAGTTCCTGGTCATCGACGAGCACACCACGCTGCGCGGCTTCCGCGACGAGGTCCGCACGCAGCAGACCTGGCACCGGCTCGACCGGGGCTTCTGAGTCGGTCGGGAGGCCTACGATGAGCGACGTGATCGACGACGACACCACCACTGCAGCCCACACCCGCACCAACTGGGCGGGGAACGTCACCTACTCGGCGAGCCGCCTGGCGGAACCGACGAGCGTGGACGAACTCCAGCGGCTGGTCGCCTCGACCCCGCGCCTGACGGCGCTCGGGTCACGGCACTCGTTCAACACCATCGCCGACACCGACGCGGTGCAGGTGACGCTCACGGGCCTCCCGCCCGAACTCGACGTGGACGCGGACCGGCGCGTAGCCCGCGTCGCCGCCGGTCTCACGCACGCGCAGGTCGCCGTCGGCCTGGAGGCCCGTGGCTGGGCCCTCGCGAACCTCGCGTCCCTGCCGCACATCTCCGTCGCCGGCGCCGTCGCGACGGGCACCCACGGTTCCGGCGTCGGCAACGCGTCGCTCGCCCAGTCCGTCGTCGGACTCGAGATCGTCCGGGCCTCCGGCGACGTCGAGGTCGTCGGTGCTGACGACCCCCGGCTCGACGCGCACCGGGTCGCCCTCGGCGCACTCGGGGTCGTCGTCGCGGTGCACCTGGCCATCGAGCCGACCTACCGCGTCGCGCAGACCGTGCACACCGGCGTCGGCTGGGACGTCGTCGACGCGCAGTTCGAGTCGATCATGTCGGCCGGCTACAGCGTCAGCATGTTCACCGGGTACACCGATGACGGCATCCGGCAGATCTGGACCAAGCGGCGCGAGGACCGTGACGACGCCGTCATCGACCTCGCCGCCCTCGGTGCCGTCGCCGGCGTCGAGCCGATCCACCCCGTGCCCGGCAGCGAGACCGCGGGCGTCACCGAACAGGGCGGCGTGCCCGGACCCTGGCACGAGCGACTGCCGCACTTCCGGTCCTCGTTCACGCCGTCCGCGGGCGAGGAGATCCAGGCCGAGTACATGATCGCCGCGAGCGATGCCGTGCCCGCGATCCAGGCCCTCCGGCGCATCGGGGACGCCATCGCGCCCGTGCTGTTCGTCTCCGAGATCCGCCGCATCGCCGCCGACGACGCCTGGCTCGCGCCGAGCTCCGGACGGGACTCGGTCGCGTTCCACTTCACGTTCCGCCGCCAGACCGAGGACGTCGCGGTCGCGCTGCCCCTCATCGAGAACGCCCTCGCGCCGTTCGGTCCCCGGCCGCACTGGGGCAAGGTCACGGCGGCGAGCGCTGAGCGGCTGCACCAGGTCTACCCGCAGCTCGGCGCGTTCGCAGCGCTGGCGCGGGACCTCGACCCGGAGGGGCGGTTCCGCAACCCGTTCCTGGAGCGTGTGCTCGCCTGACCCCGGAGAGACCTCCTGGTGTCATCGCCGGCGGACACGAGGAGCGTCAGGCCAGTCCCGGGCTTCACTCGTTCGCTCTGAGCGCGGTCCGGCGGTCGCGCGCTCGACGACGAGCTCACCGGCGTGATACACGTATTCCAGTGTCATCACGGTTCGGAGGGTGCAACGCATGGATGTCATCGGATCGCATCTCGTACCGTTCCTCGCACTCGTCCTGCTCGGCACCGTCGGGCTCTGCGGCGTGTTCGCCTGGCAACTCACCGCGCCGTTGCGGCGAACGTACCGGGACGAGGTCGGCAGTGTCGGACGGGCGGCGCCGGAAGACGTCGACGCGGAGTGAGGAGGGTCACGAGTGGGACCGCGGCGGTCCTCACAGGGGATGTCGGGGGACTGCACCGCTGGTCCACCGGGTCGTCGCCGGGACCGTACATGTGAGGACGCAAAGGTCAGGTATGGCGAACCTGAACCGCATCCTCGGCATGGCCTCGAAGGTCATCGACAAGCAGCTCCAGAAGCGCTCCGGCCAGCAGCCCGGCAGCGGGCAGCAGCCCGGGGGTGTGCAGCAGTACCGGCAGCCCGGCCGACCCGGCGGGACGGACTGGCGGGGGCTGGTGCGCACCGCGGCGGAGAAGCTGACGGGCGACGACCGCGGGGGCCAGCAGCACCAGCAGTCTGACCACCCGCGCTCTGGCCAGCAGCAGCCGTACGGCCAACAGCAGCGATCCGCGCCGCAACAGCCGGGCGCAGGGCAGGGTCGCGCCCACGCGAACGAGGCCGACCGGGTCGCGATCGCGAAGTACGACTACCTGCTGAAGACCGCCGACCCCGAGCGCCTCGAGCAGGCGCACCACGACGCGTTCGCCCGACTCACCCCGGAGCAGCGGCAGCAGGTCCTGCAGCGACTCAACGCGGAACTGCCGCAGCACGACCAGGGGACCGATGCCTCCGCGGCAGGTCTCGCCCGCACCGCGACCCGGGGTGAGACGAGCCGTCCCGGGACGATGCGCAAGGTGCTCGGCGGCGCCGCGATCGGTGGCGGTGCCCTGGCGGTCGGCGGTCTCGCGGTCGCGGTCGCCGGCGGTGCGGTCCTCAGCGCGGCCGCCGGACCGGTGCTCGCGCAGGCGGCGGACCTCGGCGTGGACTTCGAGGGCGTCGCGGCCGGCCTCGGCGACACGGTGGGCGGCGGGCTCGGCGACCTCGGCGGCAGCGTCGAGGGCGTGGCCGCACAGGGGGAGCAGGCGCTCGGCGGTCTCGGCGAACAGGTCGGGAACCTCGGCGAGGGCTTCCAGTGGCCCGGGATCGGCGACTTCTTCGACCGCTGAGCCGTCTCTGGAGACCGCACGGTCCCCAGATCGCGACCACCGTTCGGGAATGGCGGACGACGCCGACGACTTGGAGTGTTTCGTCGTGCGTCGTCCCGCACGCGCGGGATTCGGAACGGATCCGGGCGCGGTGCCAGGATGGACGCCGCCCACCCGGCACCCCCGAACAAGGAGACCCGTCGTCATGAGACGTCCGAAGCGCCTGACCATCACCGCGGCTGTCGCCGCCGCAGCGGCCCTGGTCCTCACGGGCTGCTCGGGCGGCAACGCCTCCGACGACGCGAGCGGCGGGACGGACAAGGGCGGCACGCTCAACATCCTCACGTCGCAGACCGCGTTCCACCTCGACCCCGCGACGAGCCAGAGCCTCGGCATCACCTCGATGGGCCTCGTCGCCCGTCGCCTCACCACGTGGGACGTCGAGCCGGGCAAGACCGCGAAGGTCGTCCCGGACCTCGCCACGAACACCGGCGTCGCGAGCGACGGCGGCAAGACCTGGACGTACACGCTGAAGGACGGCGTCGAGTTCCAGGACAGCACGCCGATCACGACGAAGGACATCAAGTGGGGGATCGAGCGCTCGTTCGCGCCGACCCTGTCCGGTGGTCTCAGCTACCACAAGTCGCTCCTGGTCGGTGGCAGCGACTACCGGGGGCCGTTCGAGGGCAAGAGCCTCGACAGCATCGAGACCCCGAACGACAAGACCATCGTCTTCAAGCTCAACGACGCGTACGGCGACTGGCCGTGGCTCGCGTCGATGCCGGCGTTCACCCCGGTCCCCGAGGGCGAGGGCACCGACACCGGTGCGTACGACCTCAAGCCGGTCGCGTCCGGCCCGTACCAGGTGCAGTCGAACCAGCAGGGCTCGCAGGTCACCCTGGTCCGCAACGAGGCCTGGTCCGCGAAGACCGACGAGGTCCGCACCGCCGGCCCCTCGAAGATCGTCTTCAAGGAGAGCCAGGACCCGTCCACGGTCACGCAGACGCTGATCGCCGACAACGGTGACGCGAAGAGCTCCTTCGGTGCGATCTACCTCGGTGCCGCCGAGCTCAACCAGGTCCGGAGCAACCCGTCCGCGCAGGACCGCCTCGCCACGTCGAAGGCCGGGCCGATCAGCTACATGGCGATCAACACGCAGCGGGGCGAACTCAAGGACCTCAAGGTCCGTCAGGCCCTGCAGTACGCGGTCGACCGCAAGTCGTTCCGGATCGCCGCGGGCGGTGCCCTCGCCGGCACGTACGCCTCGACACTGATCACGCCGGGCATCGCCGGACGTCAGGACTACGACCTCTACAAGACGAGCGCCACGGGTGACGTCGACAAGGCGAAGTCCCTGCTCGAACAGGCCGGTGTCTCGGACCTCAAGCTGACGCTCGTCACGCAGAACGACCCGACGTTCCTCGCCCAGGCACAGGCCCTGCAGGCCGGACTCAAGCGCGCCGGCATCACGGTCACGCTGAAGCCGCTCGACTACGACTCGTTCACGCAGGCCACCACGAACGGCACCGACTTCGACCTGTCGCTGTCGAGCTGGCAGCCCGACTTCCCGAGCGCGAACGCCAACCTGCAGCCGCTCTACGACTCGTCGCAGATCGGTGGCGGTGGCTACAACGTCTCGAAGTACAGCAACCCGGAGGTCGACGCGCTCATCGCGAAGGCCAGTGCGACGGTCGACCAGGACGACGCGCAGAAGACCTGGGCGAAGGCGGACAAGACGATCATGGCCGACGCCCCGGTCGTGCCACTGATGTACGCCAAGCAGTCGTTCCTGGCCGGCTCGGACGTCCAGAACTTCCAGATCGCCGACTTCCCGGCGTACCCGAACTACCTCAAGGTCTCGCTCAAGCGGTGACCGGTCCCATCCTGGAAGTCCGTGGGCTCCGCGTCGCGTTCGGCGACGCGGAGCCCGTCGTCCGTGACGTCTCCTTCGACCTGACGCCCGGACGGGTGCTCGCGCTCGTCGGGGAGTCCGGTTCCGGCAAGTCCGTGGGTGCCATGAGCGTGCTCGGACTCCTGCCACCGCAGGCGCGTGTCGAGGGCAGCGCCCGGTTCCGCGGCGAGGAGCTCGTCGGTGCACCCGTCGAGGAACTCCGCCAGGTCCGCGGTGCCGGCATCGGCGTGGTGTTCCAGGAACCGATGAACTCCTTCACCCCGGTGCTGTCGATCGGGACCCAGATCGCCGAAGCGGTCCGGGCGCACCCGACGTCCCTCGACCGCGCAGGGGTGTCCGCGAGGGTGGACGAGCTCCTCCGGTCCGCCGGCCTCGACGACCCGGCGCGGATCCGGAAGGCCTTCCCGCACGAGTTGTCCGGCGGGCAGCTGCAGCGCGCGATGATCGCGATGGCACTGGCCGGTGACCCGGTCGCGCTCATCGCGGATGAGCCGACCACAGCGCTCGACGTCACCGTGCAGGCGGGGATCCTCGACCTGCTCCGGACCCTCTGCCGTGACCGCGGGCTCGCGGTGCTGCTCATCACGCACGACATGGGTGTGGTGGCCGACGTCGCCGACGAGGTGCTCGTGATGCGCCGTGGCGACCCCGTCGAGCACGGCCCGGTCGTCGAGCTGTTCGCGCACCCGCAGGCCGAGTACACGCGTGCGCTCCTCGCCGCCGTCCCCGCTCTGGAGGCGCGTCCCGCCTCCACCCCGGACGGCGCCTCCGCCGAGACTCGCACTGAGCGACCGGGCTCGCGTCCGGCGGACCGCGCCACGGCGCCCAGCGCGAGCCTCGCGGACGACGCGGGGCGCGCCTCCCGGCCGGTGGTCGCGCGCCTGCGCGACGTCGGCGTGCGGTACTCGCGCCGCGGCGAGCCCACCGTGTCGGGCATCGACCTGGAGCTGCACGCCGGCGAGACCCTGGGCCTCGTGGGGGAGTCGGGCTCCGGCAAGACCACGATCGGTCGTGCTCTGGCCGGCCTCGTCCCGGTGGTCGAGGGGACGGTGGACGTCGACGGGCAGGACCTCCGCACCGCCCGCGGCCGTCGTCTCCGCGAGATCCGGAAGCGCGTCGGCATCGTGTTCCAGGACCCGGCCTCGTCGCTGAACCCCCGGCAGAGCATCGGGTGGAGCATCGCCGAGCCGCTCCTGGTGCACGAGCCGAGCGCCGACCGACCCGCACGCGTCCGGGAACTGCTCCAGGCCGTGCAGCTCGACCCGTCGTGGGCCGAGCGGTTCCCGCACCAGCTCTCCGGCGGGCAGCGACAGCGCGTCGCCGTGGCACGGGCCCTGGCGCTCCGGCCGGCCCTGCTCATCGCCGACGAACCGACCTCGGCGCTCGACGTGACCGTGCAGGCAGCGGTGCTCGACCTGCTCCGAGACCTGCAGGACGAATTCGGGTTCGGGTGCCTGCTGGTCAGCCACGACCTGGCCGTCGTCCGACAGCTCGCCGACCGTGTGGCCGTGCTGCACCACGGGCGGATCGTCGAACACGGTACGACCCAGGCCGTCCTCGACGACCCGCAGGAGGACTACACCCGCATGCTGCTCGCCGCCGCACCGGTCGCCGACCCCGCCCGGCAGGCGGAACGCCGCCGCGCCTGGCGCGGATGGGAAGGGGTGGTCGCATGACCGCGAACGTCGTCGATCGTCCGGTCCGCCCGGCTCCGGGCTCCGGCACCGGCTTCCGTGCCGTCGTCGGCCGCATCCGTCGTGACCGGTGGGCCGTGGTCTCCGCGGTCGTCATCGCCGTCTTCGTCGTGGTCGCCCTCGCCGCACCGCTCATCGCCCGGATCAGTGGGCAGGACCCGTACGGCTACCACGTCGACGCCCTCAACGACTTCGGCGCACCCCGCGGTCCCCTCGGTGGGATGAGTGCGCAGCACTGGTTCGGCGTCGAACCGCTGACCGGTCGGGACCTCTTCGCGATCGTCACCTACGGCGCGCGGACGTCGCTCGGCATCGGGCTCGCCGCGACCGTGGTGTCGCTCGTCATCGGCGTGCTCGTCGGCGTCACCACCGGCTTCTTCGGCGGTTGGTACGACCGGGTGCTCAGCCGGGTCGTCGACGTGATGTTCGGCTTCCCGTCGCTGGTGTTCATGATCGCCCTGACCGCGATCGTGCCGACCTCGTTCCCGAAGCCCGTGCTGGTCGTGCTCGTCATCGGGTTCTTCGGATGGCCGGCGGTCGCGCGCGTGATCCGCGGGCAGACCCTGTCCCTCCGCGAGCGGAACTACGTCGTCGCCTCGACGGCGATGGGGGCAGGCCGCTGGCACGTCATCCGGACCCAGCTCCTGCCGAACCTGGCCGCGACGATCACCGTCTACGCCACCATCTCGATCCCGTCGATGATCGGTGCCGAGGCGGCACTGTCGTTCCTGGCCGTCGGCGTCACCCCGCCGACGCCGTCCTGGGGGCGGAGCATCGGCGACGCCGTCGGATGGGTGCAGACCGACCCGATGTACCTCGTCTTCCCGGGAGCCGCCCTGTTCCTCGTCACCCTGGCGTTCAACGTGCTCGGCGACGCCCTCCGCGACGCACTCGACCCGCGAGGAGGCACCCGATGACCGCGTTCCGCTTCGTGCTGTTCCGGGTGCTCGGCGCCGTCGTCGTGCTGCTCGTCGTCGCCGCGATCACCTACGCCCTGTTCATGCTCCTGCCGACGAACCCGGCGCGCGCGATCTGCGACAAGCCCTGCACCCCCGACCGGCTGGCGCAGGTGCAGGCGTTCCTCGGCACCGACAAGCCGTGGATCCTGCAGTTCACGGCCTACCTCGGCGGGATCTTCACCGGTCGGTCGTTCGGCAGCGGCGTCTCGGCCGTGCAGTGCGCCGCGCCCTGCTTCGGGTACTCGTTCCAGCTGCACGAGAGCGTCACCACGCTCATCGTCGACCGGCTGCCGGTGACGGCGTCGATCGCGATCGGTGCGGCGCTCCTCTGGCTGGTCGTCGGGGTGCTCGGCGGGACCGCCTCGGCGCTCCGCCCGGGTTCCGCCCTCGACCGCACCGTGATGACCGTCGCGGTAGCAGGGGTGTCCTCGCCGGCGTACCTGATCGGGCTGCTGTCGATCCTGCTGTTCGGGTTCGTGCTCGGGATCCTGCCGACGAGCGGGTACGTACCGCTGACGGAGGACCCGGTCGGCTGGCTGACGCACCTGGTGCTGCCGTGGTGCGTGCTCGCCTTCATCAGTGCCGCGATCTACGCCCGGCTGACCCGCGGCGAGATGCTCGAGGCGATGGGGCAGGACTTCGTCCGGACCGCCCGCGCCAAGGGTCTCCGTGAGCGCCAGGTCGTCGTGCGGCACGGGCTGCGGACGGCGATCCTGCCCGTGGTGACGCTGTTCGGCCTGGACCTCGGGACCCTGCTCGGCGGCGCGGTCATCACCGAGAAGGTGTTCTCGATGCAGGGGCTCGGGGCGTTGCTCATCGACGCGGTGCACACTCTGGACCTGCAGGTCGTCGTCGGCTTCACGGTGTTCTCGGCGTTCCTGGTGGTCACCGCGAACGTCGTCGTCGACCTGGTCTACGCGGTCGTCGACCCGCGGGTGCGCCGCCGGACGTAGGGCGAGCCTCCCGTCCTGCGCTGCCCGCCCGTGGCGCAGGCCGGACCCGCACAACAGGAACCGGCCCGAACCACGAGATCCCGTGGTTCGGGCCGGATGCTGTTGTGCGACGCCACGCGACGCCACGCGACGCCTCGCCGGCCACGCCGGCCGGCCGCGGCCGACCGGCCGCGCAGCCGCCGCCCGCGTCAGAAGTACGTGATGCCGTGCGGGGTCCGGGGCGGCGTGAGCATCGCGCGGAGGAGCACCGGCGCCGCCGGGTCCATCGCACGCAGCAGCCCCGCCGCCGCGAGCGTCACCGGTGAGACCGACCCGATCAACAGCGCGCCGAGGTCGGCGACGTCGAGCGCGATGTCGGAGCCGGCCACGTCCGCGTCGGATGCCAGGCGCGTGACGGTGCCACGGGCCTCCCGGACGTCGAGCCGGTACGTGCCGGAGGCGTGGCCGAGCGAGTCGGTGACCGCGATGGTGAGCGAGCCGTCGGCCGCGTACGGGCGGGACTGCAGCACCGCGGCGACGTCGAGGACGCGCAGCCAGACGTGGTCCTCCTCGTGGTCGACGTCGTAGGAGCGAGCGTCCGCCAGCGCGGCGACGATCGGATCGTCCATCCGGGACCGCTTGTAGACGACGACGTCGTTGAGGTCGATGGAGAGCAGGAACTCCCACAGCGACAGGTACGCGGCGTCGGTCGTGTACACCAGGTCGACGATCTCGATGCGGGTGTCCTCGCCGGTCCTGCCCTCGACGACGCGCCAGGTGACGTAGCCGTCGACCTCGTCGGAGTCGTCGGGTCGGTGCACGGCGGCGCGGACGTCCTTCGCCTTCTGGCCGTCGGGACCGAGCTCCCCGAACACGATCGGCCAGGTGCCGGTGTTGCGCACCATCGAGCCGGGCGTGCGGGCATGGAAGCGGGCGAAGACGTCTTGGCCGATGCCGTCCGCCAGCCACTGCGTGGTGACCATGACGACCGTGCCGGTGGTCGGGGCGAGGAACGGCAGCGCCCGGGCACGGCGGACGTGCACGGCGCGCTCGCGGATGGCGCAGCCGAATCCGAAGCGGCGGTAGATGGTGCCCTCGGAGGCGGTGAGCGAGGCGACGGCGTAGCCCTCCTCGACCCCGCGCTCGAGCGCGCGCGTCATCATCCGGCGGAGGATCCCGCGGCGACGTTCGGTCGGGCGGACCGTCACGGCGGACACGGCCTGGGTCCGGATCGCGGTCCCGTCGCCCCAGCTGAGGTCCTTCGGGAACCACGTGAACGTGCCGGCGGGCCAGGTCTCGTCGACGGACCCGGCGACGGGCCGGTTGACGTACACGCCGAGGAACGTCTCCTGGTCGGCGACGAAGTGCGACGCCATCCGGGCGGCACCCTCGTCGGACTCCGGAGGCTCGTGGAAACCGACGCCCACGGCGTCCATCCAGGCGCGGGTGGTGGCGTCCGGCGCCCCCTGGTCGTCGGTCTGCGGGCGGAACTCGCGGAGGTCGTAGCGGTCGGTGGATTCGTCGTTGATCAGAGCCACGATCCGACCCTACCGGGGAGCCGGTCGGGGACAGTGGGCATGCCGCATCCACACCCCGGGGGACCCGTGTGATGGCGGGCACGCCCCGGAGCAGTGCACCTGCGAGCGTCAGGCACCGGGGCGGAGCAGCATGGGACCCGCGCGTCGAGCGACACGTGTCGGCCAACGGAGGCCACGCGCTCCCGCGGAGGAGGTCCCCACATGAAGGCACTGCGATACGTCGAGGTCGGCAAGCCGCCGGTGGTCGTCGACATCCCGATCCCCACCCCCGGCCCTGGGCAGGTGCTGCTCAAGGTCACTGCCGCCGGTGTCTGCCACTCGGACGACTACGTGATGAGCCTGCCCGAAGAGGCCTACCGCGACCAGCACTACCCACTGCCGCTCACCCTCGGCCACGAGGGCGCCGGTGTCGTCCACGAGCTCGGCGAGGGTGTCGACACGGCCCTGCAGGTGGGCGACGCAGTCGCGGTCTACGGACCGTGGGGTTGCGGCTACTGCCACAACTGCTCGACGGGACGCGAGAACTACTGCACGAACGCGGACGCCCTCGGCATCCGTCCGCCCGGCCTCGGCAACCAGGGCTCGATGGCGGAGTACATGATCGTCGACGACCCGCGGCACCTCGTGCCGCTCGGCGACCTCGACCCCGTGCAGAACGTGTCACTGACCGATGCGGGACTCACGCCGTACCACGCCATCAAGCGGTCCCTGCCGAAACTCGGTGCGGGCACGTACGCGGTCGTCATCGGCTCCGGCGGGCTCGGCCACGTCGGCATCCAGATCCTCAAGGCACTGTCCGGCGCGACCGTGATCGTGCTCGACGTCAACGAGGACAAGCTCGAGCTCGCGAAGCACGTCGGCGCGGACGTCACGCTGATCAGCGACGCGTCCGCGGCCGGGAAGATCCGTGAGATCACCGGCGGCCTCGGTGCGAACGCGGTGTTCGACTTCGTCGGCGCCGACCCGACGATCGCGACGGCCATCGCGGTCGCGGGACTCGACTCGGACGTCACGATCGTCGGGATCGGTGGCGGCACCGCCTCGTTCGGCTTCGGATCGATCGCCTACGACGCGGCTGTCCGCGTGCCGTACTGGGGATCGCGGAGCGAGCTCATCGAAGTGCTCGACCTCGCCCGTGCCGGCAAGGTCGACGTCGAGGTGCAGACGTACTCCCTCGACGACGGGCCCAAGGCGTACGAGGACCTCGCCGCGAGCACCATCCGCGGGCGCGCGGTGATCGTCCCGTAGCGAGCGAGCGAGCGAGCGAGCAGGACTGGAGGGACGGAGCGGCCCTGCACCGTCCCTCCAGTCAGTCCGTCGCACCGGGCGGCGGGTCCACGAGCAGGCCGACCCGGTCGGCGAGGTAGTCGGCCAGTGGCACGTCGGTGCCGGCGGTCGCGGACCACCGCACACGGGGCTCGTCGTCCCGCACGAACAGCGTCGTGTCCGCACCGACGAGCGTGGCGTCGAGCGGGATCGGCGTCACACTGTGGTTCACGGTGTCCCCGGGCGCGAAGTGCCCCTTCGCCGCAGCCGCCCGGTACGCGCGACGGACCTCGGCGGAGACGGAGACGAACTGGGACCGCCCGGCCTCGGTCACACGCGTGATCGATCCCGTCGCCCAGACCTGGCCGGCGGTCTCGGGTGAGGACCCGAGCAGCAGCGCACCGACCCGCCAGACCCGCCCGAGGGAGCGGATGGTGGGGTCCCGTCGGATGCCGAGCACCGGCTTCGGTTCGACGTACTCCCCGAGCGCCTCGTCCCGCGCGCCCGCTGCCGCCAGTCGCGCCGTCGCGTCGTCGAGCAGGGAGCGTGCGCGCTGCACCCCGTCCACCCGACCGTCCGTCACCCGCCAGAGCCTAGACCGCGACCGGCGCCGGATCGACCCACCGCCACCCGCGCACCACCGGGGTACGGGTGCCTGTGGTGCCGCTCGGTGCGCAGCGCGTTGACTGGTCCTCCGGGTCACGGCCGCGCTGCGACAGCCGACGTCGTCGCCCGGTGGATCGACACCCTGACGATCCGCACGCGACGTCCGTCGGACCCGATGCTCGTCGACCCGACCACCGCCGTCCCGACGGCCGTGGAGCCCGACGAGGAGGACCCCGTGTCGCACGCCTTCGATCCCGTCCGCCCGCAGCCGATCCGGCTCGCCGACGTCGCTGCGGCGGCCGGGGCCCGTCCGCTGCCGTCGGTGCTCGCGGACGTGCACGTCACCGGGGCAGCCGTCGCCACCGAGGACCTCCGACCCGGGTGGCTCTTCGTCGCGGTGCCCGGTCGGCTCGGGCACGGCGTCCGTCACGTCGGCGCAGCCCGCGCGAGCGGCGCGGTCGCGGTGCTGACCGACGAGGCCGGGGCCAGGGAGGCGACCCGATCCGGTCTGCCGACCGTGGTCGTCCACGACCCGCGAGCCGTCCTCGGAGTGGTCGCCCGGACGGTGTCCGGCACCGCGGACCTCGGTTTCCCGGTGCTCGGCGTCACCGGTACGAACGGCAAGACCTCGACCGTCTCCGTCCTCGACGCCCTCATGCGGCGGCTCGGGTGGACGACGGCGATGACGTCCACCGCCGAGCGTCGCATCGCGGACCAGGTCGTGGCGAGCCGTCTGACCACCCCCGAGGCCACCGAGCTGCACGCCTTCCTCGCGCGGGCCCGGGAGCGTTCCGTCGACGGCGCCGCGATCGAGGTCAGCGCCCAGGGGCTCTCGCGGCACCGTGTCGACGGCGTGCACTTCGACGTCGCCGGGTTCACGAACCTCAGCCACGACCACCTCGACGACTACGCCGACATGGACGAGTACCTCCGCGCGAAGCTGCGGCTGTTCCAGCCGGACCGCGCCACCCGCGGTGTCGTCTCGCTCGACTCCGCCGCCGGTCGCGCGGTCGTCGCCGAGGCCGGGATCCCGGTCGAGACGATCACCAGCGAACCCCGCACGGTCGCGGACTGGCACGTGACGGTGCTCGACCAGCACGCGGACGGCACACGGTTCCGGATCGACGGCCCGGACGTCAGCATGACGACCGAGGTCCCGCTGCTCGGCCGGCACATGGCGGCGAACGTCGGACTCGCCGTCGCGATGCTCCGGGCTGCGGGCATCCCGGCAGCGGACCTGGTGGCGGCAGCCGGCGGATCGCTCGACGTCGTCGTCCCGGGCCGGATGGCCGACGCGTCGAGCCCGACCGGACCGCGGGTCTTCGTCGACTTCGCCCACACCCCGGACGCCTTCGCGAAGAGCCTGGAGGCGATCCGGGCGTTCGCAACCGGGCCGGTCGGCATCGTCCTCGGTGCCGACGGCGACCGTGACCCGAGCAAACGGGAGGCCATGGGCACGGTGGCAGCGTCGCTGGCGGAAGTCGTCGTGGTCGCCGACCACCACCCGCGGTTCGAGGACCCGGACGGCATCCGGGCCGCGATCCTCCGCGGTGCGCACGGGGTCCGGGGAGCGACACGGGTCGTCGAATTGCCGGACCCGGCGCAGGCGATCCGTCATGCCCTGGCCGCGGTCGGGGACGACGGTGTCGTCTACTGGGCGGGACCAGGACTCACCGACTACCGGGACGTCCGCGGCGTGCACGTGCCGTACTCGTCCTTCCGGGACGCGCAGGCGGCGCTCGCCGAGGCCGGCCATCCGGCGAGGGAGGCCGTCTCCGCCTGCTGAGCGGGACGGTGGACGTGGTCCACACAGCGCTCCCGACGGCGAGCCCGAGCCTGTGCCGGGATGCCGACGAGGCCTGTGCCGGAATGCCGACGAGGTCTGTGCAGTTGCATCGAGTCGGATCGAGGAGGTCACATGGGCATCGTGCGGTGGTTGTTCGACGCGCAGCTCGTCATCGGCGACCAGACGGTGCTCTGGCGCGAGGTGATCGGCAACGTCTTCGGGCTGCTCAGCGCCCTGGGCGGGATGCGCCGCAAGGTGTGGGCCTGGCCGGTCGGCATCGCGGGCAACGCGCTCCTCTTCACCGTCTTCATGGGCGCGCTCTTCGACACCCCGAACCCCGTCAACCTGCTCGGTCAGGCCGGGCGCCAGGTCATGTTCATCCTGGTCAGTGTCTACGGCTGGTACCGCTGGACGCACCGCGCGGACGAGGCGACCACCGTGCTCGAGCCGAAGTGGGCCTCCTGGCGGTCCCGCGCACTGCTCGTCGTCGCGCTGGTCGGCGGCACCGCGGTCCTGACCCCGGTGTTCCGCGCCCTCGGCTCGTACGAGCCGGTGTGGAGCGACGCGTGGATCTTCGTCGGATCACTCCTGGCCACCTACGGCATGGCGAAGGGCTGGGTCGAGTTCTGGCTCATCTGGGTCGCGGTCGACCTGGTCGGCGTACCGCTGCTGTTCTCCGCCGGGTACTACGCCTCGGGCCTGATGTACGTCGTCTACGGTGCCTTCACCCTGGCCGGGTTCTTCGTCTGGATGGCACAGGGCCGGAAGCCCTCCGCCGCGCCGGTCACGGTCGGCTGACGGGATGCCCGGGGGCGTCTCACGGAGACGGGCGTCAGCGTGCGCGGGTCCGCCGCCAGCCCGCGATCTGCTTCAGGCTGACCTTCGACCCGTACTGGGCGACCGAATGGCGGAACAGGTACTCCGCGAACCAGAGCAGCACCCCCGCGACGACGAACACCTCGACGATGCACGCGATCGTCTCGACGACCGACAGGGACCCCACGGCGTTCCGCACCATGGCCGTCACCGGCGTGAACGTGGGGAAGTACGTGAAGAACGCGGCGACGGGCGACGAGGGCGTCGTCATCACGAAGAACGCCGCGTAGAGCGGGATGATCACCGCGAACAGCGCCGCCGACTGCAGCGTCGACGCGTCCTTGATCGTCGGCACCGACGCCCCGACCGCCACGAACAGCGCCGACGCCAGCAGCACCCCGCCGACGAGCAGCAGCGCCCCCGCGAGCATCCGCCAGGGGTCCAGTGCGACGGTGCCGACCCGACCGGCGATCAACGGCAGCACGACCGCCAGCGACAGCAGCCCGGGCACCAGGAACACGCCGACCTGCACGAGTCCCACGAGCAGCATCGCGATGACCTTGCCGCGGATCAGCGTGCCGGCCGTGACGGTGGTCAGGATCATCTCGGAGATCCGGTTCTCCTTCTCCTCGACCACGACGGTGACCATGCGGGCGGCGAGCAGGATCACCAGTCCGAAGAAGGCCGCCACGTAGAGCAGCGGCGGCACGATCGACAGCCAACCCGGCGCGACCCGCCCGTCGGCGTAGGTGGTGACCGTCGCGTCCGGTGGTGACCGGAGGATGTGCACGGCCTCGGGGTCATCGACCTGCGCGGCGACGCTCTGCTCGAGCACCCGCTCCGCCAGGGCCGAGTACCCGGTGTTGGCGAACAGCCCACGGTCCGCTCCGAGCACGGTGACGGGCGTGTTCGACGGTGCCACCGGGAACTCGATGAACGCGTCGAGGTGTCCGGCGCGGACGGCCGCCCGGTCTGCCGCGGGGTCGGTGGAGGGGGACCCGCCCCACTTCGCGGCGACCGTCTCGGACACCAGCCCGGACCGGTCGACGTAGTGGAACGGCGTCCGGGCGGCGGAGCCGCTGGAGATCGCGGAGTCCGTGCCGGCGGCCTGCCCGACGCCGACGAGCAGCGACACGACGACGACGACGAGCGGGAGGGCGAGGGTGCCGATCCAGAACGCCGGCTTCTTCACCGCGCGGACGAACTCGAACCGGACGACCGTGCCCAGGCGGTTCATCGCGCTGCTCCGACCGCGACGGCCGGGCGAGCGGCGGACGCGGTCTCGGCCCGAGCGGCGTCCGCGTCGGCGTCGTGCCCGTACAGCTGCACGAAGATCTCGTCGAGCGGGATCCGGCGCATCTCGAAACCGGTCACGTGGACGTCGGCGGCCACGAGTTCGGCGAGGATGTCCGACCCGTCGGCCGCCGCCGCCGCGGTGGGCACCAGGTACGCGACGTGGCCCTCGTGGCGGGCGAGCCGGTAGCGGTCGGACCGCGGGACCGGCCCGCTGAGGGCGACCTTCGCGACGGCACCGCCGAAGGCGTCCTGCACCTCGGGGATCGTCCCGTACGCGGCGGCCACCCCGTCCTTGAGGAGCAGGATCCGGTCGCAGAGCCGCTCGACCTCGTCCATGTGGTGGGTGACGAGGACGACCGTCGCGCCGTCGGCCTTCCGCTCGTCGACCAGGTCCAGGAGCAGCCGGCGGTTCACCGGGTCCAGGCCCTTCGTCGGCTCGTCGAGGATCAGCAGCCGCGGCCGGTCCATGATCGTGATGCCGAGCTGCACCTTCTGCTGCTGCCCGCCGGAGAGCTTGTCGATGCGCACCTTCGCCTTGTCCGCCAGACCGACGCGCTCCAGGTAGTCCGTCGCCCACCGGGTCGCCGGGCCGCGGGGCATGCCGCGGAGGGCCGCGAAGTACGTCATGACGTCGATGACCGTCTCCTTCCGGTAGAGCCCGCGCTCCTCCGGCAGGTACCCGATCCCGCCCGTCGCGGGCCGGTAGGGTTCGCCGTCGATCGTCAGGGTGCCGGCGGTCGGGGCGGTGATGCCGAGGAGCGCACGGATCGTCGTGGTCTTGCCGGAGCCGTTGCTGCCGAGGAGGCCGAACGTCTCACCGGGGGCGATGTCGAACGTCAACCCGTCGACGACGTTGCGGTCACCGAAGCGCATGACGAAGTCGCGGACGCTGATGCCTGCTCCGGCCACGGTGGACCCCTTCCGACGTGCCGACCCTACCGAGGCCGTCTGACGGACCGGTCTCCGGCGTCGCTGACGCGATCGGTACGCCGGTCGCGCCTCAGCGGGGGAGTGCGGCCAGCACCCGGGCCGCCTGCTCGGCGTCCTCGGCCGACACGTCGAGGTGTGTCACGATCCGCACCGTCGTCCGCCCGAGCTGCATCACCCGGACACCGGCCGCCGCAGCAGCCGCGACGAAGGCCGCCGGGTCGGACACCTCGGCGAAGACGATGTTCGTGTCCACCGTCCCCGGGTCGACGTCGAGCGCTGCCGCGATCGTCCGGGCGTTCGCGTGGTCCTCGGCCAACCGGTCGACGTGCTCGTGCAGGGCGTACCGGGCACCGGCGGCCAGGATGCCGGTCTGCCGCATGCCCCCGCCGTAGCGCTTCCGCCAGATCCGGGCTGCCGCGATCCGTTCGGCCGAGCTGACGAGCACCGACCCGACCGGCGCGCCGAGACCCTTCGACATGCAGACCGACACGGTGTCGAAGCCGCTGGCGAGCTCCCGGAACGAGGTGCCCGACGCGACGTGGGCGTTCCACAGCCGGGCGCCGTCCAGGTGCAGCCCGATGCCGTGCGCACGACCGAAGTCCTGCACGGCACGCACCTCGAGCTGCGGCTGGACGGTGCCGCCGCCGAAGTTGTGGGTGTTCTCGACCGCGATCGCCGTGGTCGACACCGAGTAGGCGCCCGCGTTGGGTTCGGCGATCTCCTGCACGGACTCGGCGACCAACCGGCCCCGCTCCGACGCCCAGGTCCGGGTCGTGATGCCGGAGAACACCGCCGCCGCCCCGAGTTCGGCGCGGACGACGTGGGCCTGGACGTCGGCGAGCAGTTCCTCACCCGGACCGACGAGCAGTCGTAGACCGAGCTGGTTCGCCATCGAGCCGGACGGGGTGAACAAGCCGGCCTCGTGCCCGAGGAGCTCCGCGACCTCCTGCTCGAGCAGGGTGGTCTCCGGGTCCTCGCCGAACACGTCGTCGCCGACCTCGGCCTCCGCCATCGCGCGGCGCATCGCCGGGGTCGGACGGGTGACGGTGTCGGAGCGCAGGTCGATCACCGGACAACGGTAACCCTGCCGACGGTCCGCTGGTGCACGGCCCGGCTACGGTGTGCGACATGCAGCCTCCCGCACCCGGAACACTCCGCATCCTGCACCTGTCGGACACGCACCTGACGGGCGACGGCGCCCTGCACCAGGGCACGGTCGACACGACCGCGGCGCTCCGCGCGCTGCTCGAGCACCTGGACACCGTTCCGGGCGTCGGCCTGGTGGTGATCTCCGGCGACGTGTCCGAGGACGGCTCGCCCCGGTCCTACGAGACGGTCCGGCAGACGGTGGGCAGCTGGGCCGAACGGCACGGTGCCGCGTTCGTCACCGTGCCCGGCAACCACGACCAGCGCGCCGGCTTCCGGCAGGTCCTGGTCGACGGCCACGTCCTCGGCGAGGGCGGACAGCCGCTCATGCACACCATGGAGTACCACGACCCGTCGGTGCCGGTGCGGGGGCAGTCGATCGTCGCCGGGCGGCGCGTCGTCACCGTCGACACCAGCGTCCCGGGGGCGGGGTACGGCGAACTCGACGCGTCGGTGCTCGAGCACCTGCGCACCGTGCTCGCCGAGCCGTCCGACCACGGTTCCGTCGTCGTCCTGCACCACCCACCACTGCCCGCGCCGACCGCGCTGCACGACGCCCTGAAGCTCCGGAACCCGCAGGACCTCGCCGACGTGCTGCGCGGGACCGACGTCCGCGTCGTGCTCGGCGGTCACTACCACCACCACTTCGCCGGGTCGGTCGGCGGGGTACCGGTGCTCGTGGCGCCGGGTGTCGCGAACGACAACGACGTCGCCGGACCGTACGAGCAGGAGACCGCGCTCATCGGCACCGGCGCGCTCGTGGTCGACCTGGCAGCCGACGGCTCGCTCTGGTCGACGCCCGTCCGCCTGCCCCGCGCCGACGCGGACCAGCAGGCCCTGCACCTCGACGCGGACGCCGCGACCCGGATCGCGGAGGCGTTCGGCCCGTCGTGACCGGCAGGTCCGGACGAACCACCTGACGGCCGGGAGGCACGTGGCAGCCCCGCCCCGCGCCTCCCGGCCGTCCCGTCCGCCTTCCCGACCGTCCCGCCACCCACGGCCGGTCCTCGGAACCGGGCCGGTCCCTGCGAGTACCCCACATCCACGGACAGAGCCGTGGCTGAGGCGAGTAGGACGGAACGCACGACGTCCCGAGGAGGGTCTCATGCGAACCGGTAGCGCAGTGCAGTACGAGCGGTACGGCGACTTCGACGTGGTCGAGGTCGTGCCACAGGAACGGCCGAAGCCCGGACCCGGAGAGGTCGTCGTCGAGGTCATCGCCGCCGGCCTCAACCACATCGAGCGGTTCCTCCGCGAGGGCAGGTTGCAGGACCACGTCCAGGTCGACTTCCCCGCGCGACAGGGCGTCGACCTCGCCGGCATCGTCCGTGCCCGGGGCGACGGCGTGAAGGACCTGCGCGTCGGCGACGAGGTCATGGGCCACGCACCCGAGGGCGGCTCGCACGCCACATGGGTCGTGGTGCCCCGTGAAGCGGTCGTCATCAAGCCCACGCACGTCGGGTGGGAGGTCGCCGGCGGGCTCTACCTGGCGGGCTGCACCGCCGTCGACGTGGTTCGGAAGCTCCGCCTGGGCCCGGACGACACCGTCGTCATCAGCGCCGCCGCCGGTGGTGTCGGCCACATCCAGTGCCAGCTCGCCCGCGATGCCGGCGCGACCGTGATCGGACTCGGCAGCCCGCGCAACCACGACTACCTCCGCCAGATCGGCATCCTGCCCGTCGCCTACGGGGACGGTGAGGAGGCCCGGATCGCCGAGATCGCGAACGGCCGACCCGTCACCGCGTTCATCGACAACCACGGTGACGACGCCGCGCACGAACTGGCCCTCCGCCTGGGCGTGGACGAGAAGCGCTTCGTCTCGTCCGAGGCCCGGCGCGACGCCGAGCTGCGGTTCCTCCGGGCCCCCGCGTCCGACCCGGAGGCGAAGGAGCTCATCCTGTTCCTGGTGAAGGCCGTCGAGGACCGCCGCGTGCAGATCCTCATCTCGGGCTTCTACCCGTTCGAGTACATCGTGGACGCGTACGAGGACCTGGCCGAGATGCACTCCCGCGGCAAGGTCGTCGTCGGCATGCAGCCGGTCGAGACCGGAGCCCGACAGGACTGGTACCGGTCCGAGAAGGCCCGCGATCTGCGCGACCGGTACGCCGAGGAGAAGGCCGACGGCACGCTCGAGAGCGGCTCGCCGGCGTCCCGCGGGGCCGAAGGCGCGGTCTCGACCAGCTGACGTGCCGATCGAGGACGCCCTTGCCGTGGAGCGGAGGGCGTCCTCGGTCGCCTCCGTCCTCGGTTGCCGACGTCCTCGGGCGCCTAGCTGAGGATGTCCTTGCTGGCGAAGCGGCCGTACGCCAGCGCGCCGAACACGACCAGGTAGCCGAGCTGCAGCAGCGCGTTGCTGCCGAACGAGTCGAACGAGATCGGGTCGCGGAGCAGGTCGCCGAACCCGAGCCACAGGTGCGAGAACAGGTACGGGTGCAGCCAGTCCAGCTGCGGCAGCTGGTCGAGCACCTGCGAGACGCCGGCCAGCACCACGGTCGCCGCCATCGCCCCGACCGGCACGTTCGTCAGCGTCGAGGCGAACAGCCCGATCGCGACCAGTCCGAGCATCGACAGGGTGACGTAGAGCGCGAGGAGCAGGGCTCGCGCGGCGTACGACCAGCCGCCGACCTGCGTGCCGGACAGCAGCGTCACCGGACCGATCGGGAACAGCACCGCTCCGATCGCCGCACCGACGAGCACGACGAGCAGGGTCGCGGCGAGGCAGAACGCGATCGCGCCGGCGGTCTTCACCAGGATGAAGCGCACCCGGCCGGTCGGCGCGACGAGCAGGTACCGCAGGGTGCCGTGGCTCGCCTCACCCGCCACGGTGTCGCCCGCGACGACGCCGACGGTGAGCGGCAGGAACAGCGGGATCGACACGGTCAGCGCGGTGAAGGCGACGAACAGGCCGTTGTTCGTGATGTCGCCGAGGAACGCCGGGCCCCCGCTGTCGCCGTCGGTGGCCAGCCGCACCGCGACGGCGATGAGGATCGGCACGAGCGCGAGAGCGCCGAGCATGGCCCAGGTGCGTCGGCGTCGGAACACCAGCGCGAGCTCCGAGCCGAGCAGGGCGAACGGACGGTTGCGGCGGGTCGACGTCGGGACGGACGGTGACGGGGTCGGCCGTGACGGAGCCGTGGTCGTGGGGGTGGGGTCAGCCGGCGACATCGAATCCCTCTCCGGTGAGCGCGACGAACAGGTCCTCGAGCGTCCCGCCACCGACAGCGATGCCCCGGACCCGGACGTCGGCGCGGACGAGCTCGGCGGTGATGGTCTCGGGTTCGACGTCGGCGACCAGGTCGGCGACGAGGACGTCCGATCCGCCGTCCCGTCGCGGTGCCAGACCGAGGCGCCCCAGGACGACCGCTGCCTGTCCGACGTCCGGGGTGCGGACCGTGACGGTGCGGGCACCGGCGGAGCGGAGGTCGTCGAGCGTGCCCTGCGCGACGAGCTGCCCGGTCCGCATCACGGCGGCGTGCGTGCAGACCTGCTCGATCTCCGCGAGCAGGTGGCTCGACACGAACACCGTGGTGCCGTCGTCTGCCAGGGAGCGGATGAGGTTGCGGACCTCGCGGGTGCCCTGCGGGTCGAGGCCGTTCGTCGGCTCGTCGAGGACCAGGAGTTCGCGGGGGGTGAGCAGGGCGTTCGCCAGACCCAGGCGCTGCTTCATGCCGAGGGAGTACGCGTGCGCCTTCTTGTCGGCGGCATGAGTCAGGCCGACGCGGTCCAGTGCGTGCGCGACCCGGTCCTTGCGGCTCCGCGGGTCCGAGGTCGAGTCGGCGGCGTCGAACCGGGACAGGTTCGCGCGGCCCGACAGGTAGGGGTAGAAGGCCGGACCCTCGACGAGCGCACCGACGCGGGGGAGCACCGAGCGGAGCGCCGCGGGCATCGACTCGCCGAGCACCTCGATCGAGCCACCGGTCGCGCTGGAGAGCCCGAGGAGCATCCGGATCGTGGTGGTCTTGCCGGAGCCGTTCGGCCCGAGGAACCCGAAGACCGAGCCGCGGGGGACGGCCAGGTCGATGCCGTCCACCGCGCGCTGCTTGTGGAACACCTTCTGGAGTCCGTCGGTGCGGATCGCGAGGTCGGTGGTGGTCTCCGATCCCGCCGCTGCCGTGCCGGTCTGCGGCGCCGCGGTTGCGTCCGTACCCGTCGTCACTTCGCCGCGGCGACCAGGGCCGTGACCGGCACCGCGCCAGCCAGGACCCGGCCGTCGTCGGTCAGGTAGACCGACACGAGCGAGGTCTGGACGGCTCGACCGCCGGCCACCGCGGTCGTCAGCTGGTCGAGGAGCCCCGACGCGTCCGATCCGAGGCCGGCCTGGTCGGCACTCCCCGCGGGCAGCGCGACGACGGTGTCCCAGCCGCTGCCGGAGACGGTCGGACGGTTGGCTCCGTCAGACCCGTGGTGGCGCGCACCCGAGCGCGGGCGGGCGTCGGACAGGTCCTTCGAATCGACGTCGGCACCGGTCGGCGGGGTGAAGTCGAACAGACGCGCTGCCGGTGCTCCGTACTCGAGACTGGTGAACCCGACCTGGAACGCCGGGTCGTCCGCGCCGGTGGCCGTGACGGTCGCGCGGAGCGGGAGCCCGGTCTGCTGGTCGACCGCGAGCTGCACCGAACCGACCAGGGTGTCCGAGGACTTCGGAGTGAGGGTGACCAACCAGGCATCGTGCCCCGCGACCGAGGTCGCAACGGGCTTCGAGACGGTCGTGGTCGGCGTGATCGCGTCGATGGCCTGCTCGGCGAGGTCCGACGGAGTGGCCGTGCCGCTGGCGGGGGACTCGGCCGCCCGGCTGGGCAGCGTGGTCTTCGTCGCCGCGCGCTCCTTCGAGTCCCACGTCCACACGGTGCTGCCGTTGCGGATCAGGTCCTGCTCGGCGAGCTGCTCGGTGACCTGCACGCGCTGCTTGCTCGGTCCGTCGACGTAGACGCGGGCGGTGTGCGATGCCGTGAGCAGGCTGAGGGCATCCGAGGCATCGCCCTCGAGCGAGGAACCGCCGGCACCGGCGGGGAGTTCCGGCAGTCCCAGGTCGCTCGTCTGTGCGAGCTTGCCCGAGTACTGCGCGTCGGACGACTTCGCGATGCTGGCGATGACGGCAGCCGCGGTCGGGTCGTCGCCGGCGATCGGGGTGGACGCGGCCTGCGCGATGACGGGAGCGGCGACGGCACCGGCCACGACGACGGGTGCGATCAGGGCTGGCAGCCAGACGGACTTCTTCATGGGTCGATCCCCTCGGTGGAACGGCAGACCTCGGTGGAGCATCGGAGTCGGCAGCACCGTACGTCCGACAGCCGACAGAACGCTGTGCTCCGGCCACCCCTGCGGCCGGAGCACAGCATCCGTGGTCTCAGTCGTCCGCGCGCTCGTAGGACCGGATCGCGTCGACCTTCCCGGCGCTCGCCGAGGTGGGGTCGAACGTGTACCCGAGCCACTCCCGGACCAGGCGTCGGGCGAGTTCGGACCCGATCACACGTTGCCCGAGGCAGAGCACCTGGGCGTCGTTGGACAGCACCGAGCGCTCGACGCTGAACGGGTCGTGTGCGGTGACGGCTCGGATGCCCGGCACCTTGTTCGCGCTGATCGCCACGCCGAGACCCGTGCCGCAGACCAGCAGGGCCCGGTCGGCATGGCCCGCGGCGACGAGACGGGCCGCCTCCACGGCGACGTGGGGGTACGCGGTGTGGCCGTCGGCGTCGACCCCGACATCGGTGAGCTCGGCGACGCGCGGGTCGGCGGCGAGGTCGGCGCGCAGCACCTCCTTCAGGGTGAAACCGGCGTCGTCGGACCCGATCGCGATGCGGAACGTCATGCGTGCACTCCTCTGTTCGTGGTGGTGGTGCTGCCGGTGGTGTCGGGCTGCTCGTCACGGCCGGCCAGGACCTCGCCGATCCGGGTGAGGAGCATCCCCATCGAGACGGCGCCGGCGTCCGGCGTCCCGAGGCTCTTCTCGGCGAGCGGGCGTGCCCGGCCGACCCGCGGAGTCAGCGCCGCGGTCGCCTCTGCCTGCCGGACGGCGACCTCGGCGGCGGTGGCCCAGGCCTCGGGGAGCGGCCGACCGGTCGTGACCGCCTCGGCGAGTGCGTCGACGAACGGCAACAGCGCGTCGAGGAGCGTCTTGTCCCCGCGCTGCGCCCGCCCGAGCTGGACGATCGCCTCCGCGAACGCCGCCGCGGCGGCGACCACCATCGGCGGGGTGACCTCGTCGGCGTCGTCTCCGATCGACGCGCCGAACGCTTCGAGCGCCGCACCCCACAGGACGCCGGACGTCCCGCCGGCCTCGGCCGCCCAGGCCTCTCCCGCGCGTCCGAGCAGGAAGCCGACCCCGGCGGACCCGTCGATGCCCTCGACTGCCCGGCGAGCGGCGCCGGCGCCCTTCACCATCCCGCGTCCGTGGTCCCCGTCACCGGCCACCGCGTCGATGCGACCCAGTTCGTGTTCCTGCTCGCGGAGCAGTCCGTCCATCGCCCGGACCGCGGCGCGTGCTGCCTCGCCCGCTCGACGGGAGGCCGGGGTCGCGTCCGGGACGACGGACGCGGTGGTCGCCGCCTCGGTCGCGACCTCCGCCGGGACCAGTGCCGCGACCGGTGCGGCGGACTTGCGGTACGCCGGCGTGTGGGCATCGGCTCGCCAGAGGCGCTCGAGTTCGTCGTCGAGCCACTGCAGGGTGAGGGAGCAGCCGCCCATGTCCAGGCTCGTCACGAGTTCACCGACCTCGGGTTCGACGACCTCGACCCCCGCGGCCGTCAAGAGCGGAGCGATCCGGCCCCACAGCAGGAACAGCTCCTCGTACTTCGTGTCCCCCAGGCCGTTCAGGACGGCTGCGACCCGACGGGGCGCCGTCGAGTCACGCACCGCTGCGTCGAGCGGGGACTCCGCCAGCAGACGCTCGACGAGCAACTCGGCCAGGGCTCGTGCCGGGAGCAACGGGACGTCCCGGATGCCCGGCTCGCCGTGGATGCCGAGCCCGAGTCCGAGGTGTCCGGCCGGCACGGTGAAGAGCGGCCCCTCCGAACCCGGCAGGGTGCACCCGGAGAAGGCGACCCCGATGGTGCGGGTCCGTCCGTTCGCGTGTCGACCGATCCGCTCGACCTCGTCGAGGGACGCACCCTCGGCCGCGGCGGCACCCATCGCCTTGAACACCGCGAAGTCGCCCGCGATGCCGCGGCGACGGTCGGCCTCGTCGGCCGAGGCGACGTCGTCGGTGACGACGACGATCCGGGTGTCGATGCCGGCCGCACGGAGCCGCTCCGCAGCGAGCCCGAAGTTCATCGTGTCTCCGGCGTAGTTGCCGAAGGACAGCACGACCCCGCGGCCCTGGTCGGCGGCCCTCGCGACCGAGTAGACCTGCGCGGCCGACGGCGAGGTGAACACGTTGCCGACGACGGCACCGGTCGCGAGCCCGGGTCCGACCAGCCCGCTGAACGCCGGGTAGTGCCCCGAGCCTCCGCCCACGACGACCGCGACCTGCGGTGACGCGTCGGCGGTCGGCAGGGTCACCACCCCGCCGGTGACGCCGCGCACCCGGTCGGCGTACAGGGCGAGCCAGCCCCTGAGTTGGTCCTCGGCGAAGTCCTCGGGGTCGTCGCAGATCGTGGTCATGGTGTGGTCCTCCTCAGGGACTTGTGGGTGGGTGGCATTGCGGTCATCTGTCTCAGGGCTGCGCATCGGTCGTCGGGGCCGGCGGCACGCGGAGTCGGCCGACCATGACGAAGGCGCAGGCGTAGAGCCCGACGAAGGTCCACGTGACCGCGGCGCCGTCACCGCCGAGCGCGAAGACCGCGGCGACGACCCCGGTACCGAGGAACGCGGCGCCCCCGGCAGCGGTGGTGTACATCGCCATCGCGGCGCCCCGGTACCGCGGTGCGAGCGCCGGCATGATGGCGCCCATCGGGACGAAACCGGCGAGCGAGCAGCCGAATGAACACCCCGCGACGACGGCGAGGACGTAGCCCCAGTCGGAGCCGGCGGGGACGAGCTGTGGGACGTACCACCAGGCGAGCAGGCCGATCGCGGAGCCGACGACACCGAACCACCGCACGGTACGGACCCACCCGATGCGGTCTCCGACCCAGCCGAAGAAGGCGTTCACCAGGACGTTCGTCGCGTAGACGCAGACGGTCATCAGCAGCCAACGCCCCTGGCCCCAACCCCGGTCCTCGGCGATGACGACGGGCAGGACGACGAACATGCCGAACTCGGGCGCGGTGTTGATGAGCCGGACGAGGAAGCCCATGAGCACCTGGGGTCGGGTGACGGTGAGCCGGAGGCCGCTCGTGAGGACCCGGCCCGCGCGCTCCTCCCGCGGCGCGATCCGCTCGCTCGGCAGGTGGACGCCGAAGTGGGCGAGTGCCCAACCCGCCACGACGAGGACGATCGACGCGGTCATCGCGCCGGTCTCCCCGACGACGCCACCGCCGAGGACCGGGATGGCGCCCAGGGCGACCAGGGAGCCGAGGGTGGGCAGGCCGCCGGTGAACGCGACGTAGAACCAGCCGACCGCCGCGCCACGCCGTTCCGTCGGCGCGGTCACGTTCACCCAGACGAGGAACGCGAAGGCGAAGAGCGGGTGTCCGAACCCGCGGAGGGTGTACGCGACGGCGGTGATCGGGACGCTGCCCAGCTGCAGCCCGCCGAGGAACAGCAGCTCGAAGACGACCCAGACGACCATGCCCAGGGCGATCACGCGGCGGGGCCCGACGAGGTCGGACAGTGCTCCGGACAGGTAGCTGCCGACCAGGGTGGCGAGGCTCGCAGCGGTGACGATGGTCGCGACCGTCGTCTCGGGGCTGCCGAGGACGGTGACCAGGTGCGGCGTGACGAAGTTCGACTCGACGCCGACGCCGGTCATGGTGACGAGGACCCCGAGGAGACCTGCGGCCAGGGGACGGGGGATCCCCAGGCGGTCGAGCGCGCCCGGGCCGGCCGGACGCGCGCGAGGGAGGAGGGGTTTCGTCGACGTTGACATGTTCGCTCTCGATCGCAGGACTATGTGACATCGGGTATGTTACCCACTCATGTCCCACTCTTCGAACCACGACCCTGCAGTCGACATCGCAGCGGCCCTCCGCTCCGGTCCGGTCAGCGTCGACCACACCAATGCCTTCGCCGGCCGGGTGGCGGTGGTCACCGGTGGCGCCTCCGGCATCGGCGAGGCCATCGCCCACGCGCTCGCCGAGCGCGGCGCCCGGGTCGCCGTCGTCGACGTCCGCGCGGAGGCTGCTGCCGCCGTCGCGGCCGACCTCGTCGGTACCGGGCACCTCGGTACGGCCTGCGACGTGACCGACCAGGCTTCGGTGGACGCCGCGGTCGCGACCGTGACGGCCGCCACCGGCCGTGTCGACGTCCTCGTCAACAGTGCGGGCATCGTGGCCCTCGGAGCGGCCGAGGACCTGGGCGCCGACGCCTGGACGCGGACGCTCGACGTCAACCTCACCGGCACGCACCGGGTGGCGCAGGCGGTGGGGCGGCACATGCTCGACGCCGGGTACGGGCGCATCGTGAACATCGCGTCGCAGGCTGCGCACGTCGGGCTCGACGGGCACGCCGCGTACTGCGCGTCGAAGGCCGGTGTCCTCGGCCTCACCCGGGTGCTCGCGCTCGAATGGGGAGGTCGGGGCGTGACGGTCAACACGGTGTCGCCGACCGTCGTGCTCACCGCGCTCGGGCGCTCGGCGTGGGCGAACGACGCGGGCCTGCGCCACCAGGACGAGATCCCGACCGGGCGGTTCGCCACCCCGGCCGAGGTCGCGTCGGCCGTGCTCTTCCTCGCGGGCGAGTCCGCAGCGATGGTGAACGGTGCGGACCTCCGGGTCGACGGTGGTTTCACGATCCGGTGACGCGGTCGGCGTTACGATCGCGGTGCCGTCCGCACGCCCGACGGCACCGCACCCGGGAGGCCCGCGCTCGATGTCCGACAGAACCCCGTCCGCATCGGCCCCGTCCGTTCCCGCTCCGGTCAGCCCCGACCGGCCCGGGTCGGCGACGCCCGCACCCGAGGGCCAGCGGTCCCGGTTCCCGCTCGACACGGTCTACCAGGCCGCGCGGATGTACTACCTCGAGGACGCCACGCAGAACGAGATCGCCACCCGTCTCGGGGTGTCCCGTCCCACGGTGAGTCGGCTCCTGTCCGAGGCCCGCCGTGCCGGCCTGGTCCGGATCGAGGTCGTCGACCCGTTCCAGGACGAGACCGTCGCCCTGGCCGAGCGACTGCAGGTGGTGCTCGGGCTCCAGGCCGTGCACCTCGCCGCCGTCACGCACACCGCGACCCTGGGCGTGGACCTCGCCGAACCGGTCGCCGCCGCCGTCGAGGGGATGCGCCTGGCCCCGGGCGACGCCGTGCTGATGTCGTCCGGCAGCACCGTGCACGCGATCGCGCACGGAGCGATGCCGGCGATGCCGGGCGTGCAGCTCGTCCCGACCGTCGGCGGTCAGGCCGACCCGAACCAGTGGTTCCAGACGAACGAGATCACCCGCGCGGCCGCGGAGCGGTCCGGTGCGATCCCGACGTTCCTGTTCGCGCAGGCCCTGCCGTCGGAGGCACTCCGGGCCTCCCTGGACGAGGACCCCGCGTTCCAGCACGTCGTCGGGCTGTGGAGCCGAGCGAAGGGCGCGATCCTGGGGATCGGCGCGCCGGTCGTGACGCGCGACGCGATGGCCCGCGGGCTGCCGGTCGACGACGACGTGTTCGACCGGGCGACCGGCGACGTCTGCCTCAACTTCACCGGCCCGGACGGTGAGCCCATCGAGTTCCCCGGCAGCGACCGGATGGTGCGGACCTCTCGCGAGGTGCTCGCCGCCGTGCCCCACGCGGTCGGCGTCGCCGTCGGTGCGGTCAAGGTGCCGAGCATCATCAGCGCCGTGCGCGGCCGTCTGGTCAACGAGCTGGTCACGGACGCGGCGACGGCCAGGGCGCTGCTCGACGCGCTGGCCTGAACCGTCGGCGGCCCGGTCCGTCGGCGGCCCCGTCCGTCAGTGGTCCGGTCCGTCAGTGGTCCTGGTCGGCCGGGAGGCCCGGATCACTCAGCGCGCGTGCCGCACGTCCCACAGGTGGTGGACCGGGTCGTGCGCGTAGTAGACCGCGAGGGTCGCGACCGTGAAGCCGCTGCCGTCGGAACGACGTCCGGTGCGGTCGAGCTGGTCGTCACGGACGGCGGCGAACGCTCGGGCGGCCCGACGGGCGGCGGCCGTCAACTCCTCGGTGACCGCCGCAGGGTCCTGCTCGCCGTAGCGCTCGGCGACGGCGGTGGCGTCCTGGTCCCAGTTCGGGAAGAGCGGGTCGTCCTCGGCGAGCATCAGCTCGAGGCGCTCGGTCATCTTCCGGTGCACGTCGCGGACGTGTGCGCCGTACTCGAGCGGTGACCAGGTCGCGTCGTCCGGGCGCTGCCGGACGTCGTCGCGGCGCAACCGCTCCGGCCACCCCGCGGTGTTCGCGTCGATGAGTTCCGGCACGTCGCGGATCGTCGTCGTGCCGCCGTCGAAGCCGCAGTCCGGGCAGGCCGACTCGATGACCCAGGTCCAGTTCTTCGTGTCCGGTTCGATCGCCACGGCCAGACCGTAGCAGTCTCCGGACCCGGCAGGGCGGTCCGTAGGGTGAGGCCATGCGACTGCTGCTCGTCCGCCACGGACAGACCCCCGCCAACGTGACCGGCCTGCTCGATGCCGAAGTCCCCGGGCCCGGCCTGACCGACCTCGGGCAGGAGCAGGCGGACGCGCTGCCCGCAGCCCTCGGTGACCGGGGGATCGAGCGGCTCTTCACCTCGACCATGGTCCGGACGCAGATCACCGCCGCACCGCTCGCGCGTGCGCTCGACCTGGAGCCCGTGGTGCTGCCGGGCCTCCGTGAGATCGAGGCCGGCGAGCTGCAGGGCAAGCGCGACACCGTGTCGGTGCAGAGCTACCTCGCCGCGGCGTACGCCTGGGCCGCGGGGGACCTCGACGAGCGGATGCCCGGCGCCGAGGACGGCCACGCCTTCTTCGGCCGCTACGACGACGCCGTCCGGCGGATCGAGGAGACCGGCGCCGAGGTCGCGGCGGCGTTCAGCCACGGTGCCGCGATCCGGATCTGGGCCGCGGTGACGGCGCAGAACGTCCCGAACGACCTCGGCCGGAACCGGCACCTGGAGAACACCGGCGTCGTCGAGCTCGAGGGCTCGACGACGGACGGGTGGCGCCTCGTGGACTGGGCGGGCGAGCCGATCGGCGGCGACGATCTGGCGGACCTGAGCGCGCAGGACCCGACCGGCGAGCGGTTCTGACGGGGCCGGTCCGGGCCTCCCGTCCGGGTCCCCGCACAACGCAACGTGGGCGGCTCCACGCAACGGGAGGTCGTTGCGTGGAGCCGCCCACGTTGCGTGTTGCGGAGGGGTCAGGCGAGCTGCGACGCCGACGTCAGCGGCACGATGACGCGGTGCGACTCGCGCAGCACGTCCAGGGTGCGCTGGACCTCGTCGGCACGGTCCTCCGCCGTCCAGCCGAGCGTCTCGGCCATGACGTCGGCGAGCTCGTCGAGCAGGTCGATCGTGACGCCACCAACGAACGCGAGGTTCGTGCGGCGCAGCACCACGTCGACCAGGTGCACGGCCTGCTCGCGCTCGGCGAAGTACCGGACCTCGGCGCGGGTGAGCGTTGCGTCGGACTCGAGCGGCTCGACCGGACCGGTGACCAGCGCGTCGACGACCTCGGCGGCACGGGTGCCGTAGCGGTCGAGCAGACGGTCGACGGTCTCGGATGCGAGGCCGTCGCGGTGCGACTTGATCCACAGGGCTCGCTGCCCGTCGGTGGTGGGGAAGTCCTTGCCACCGCCGATCGGCATGCCGGTCGTGTCGACCTTGCGGGTGATGCCGAGCTTCGTCGTGACGTCGGTCGACAGGTGTGCGGCGAGGGCACGGAAGGTCGTCCACTTGCCGCCCACGAGCGACAGCACGGTGGTGTCCGGCAGTCCGGCGATCGCGGTGTCGACGATCCGGTAGTCGCGGGACACGAAGCCGGGGGCGGTGTCCTCGTGACGGGGGAGCGGCCGGATGCCCGAGTAGCTGTAGACGATGTGGTCCCGCGTGACCTCGATCTGCGGGAACACGTGCTTCACGAGCCCGAAGAAGTAGTCGATCTCCTCGTCGGTCGTGACGACCGGCTGCGACGGGTCGGCGTCGATGTCGGTCGTGCCGATGAGGACCCGGCCCTTGAGCGGGTAGATGAGGACGATGCGGCCGTCGTTGTTCTCGAAGAACAGTTCGCGGCCCTTCGTCGCCTCGAGCAGCTCGGGGTTGTCGACGACGATGTGGGAGCCCTTCGTGCCGCCCATGTACTTCGTGCCGCCGCCGAACGCCTCGTTGGTCAGGTCGGTCCAGGGGCCGGACGCGTTCACGACGACGTCCGCGGTGAACACGAACTCCTCGCCGGTCTCGCGGTCGCGGAGCAGGACGCCGCCGTCGCGGGCGCCGACCGCCTCGACGTAGTTCGTCGCACGGGCGGTCGCGTCGGCACCGGTACCGGTACCGGCGGCCAGACCGTCCTTGAGGACGTCGAGCGCCAGGCGCTCCGGCTCGTGCACGGAGGCGTCGTAGTAGGTGCCGGTGTACTTCAGGTCGCGGTTCAGCGCGGGCATGTCCTCGAGGGCGGCCTTCTTGGTGCGGAAGACGTGCTTCGGGACGGAGCCGCCGTCACGCGAGAAGGAGTCGTAGATCGTCATGCCGATCTTGATCAGCATCGCGCCGCGCTCCTTGGTGGAGCGCTGCTTGTGCGTGAGCATGCGCAGCGGGGCGTTCATGATGCCGGAGAAGGTGGAGAAGACCGGCATGGTCGTCTGCAGCGGTTTGACGTAGTGCGGGGCGATGCGGATCAGGCCGTTGCGCTCCTGCACGCTCTCGCGCACCAGGCGGAACTCGCCGTTCTCCAGGTAGCGGATGCCGCCGTGGATCATGTGGCTCGATGCTGCGGAGGCGCCGGAGCCGTAGTCGCTGCGCTCGACGATGGCGACGTCGACACCCTGCAGGGCGAGGTCGCGGAAGGTGGCGATGCCGTTGATCCCGCCCCCGACGATGAGGACCTGTGCGTTCGGGCGTCCGGTGAGGGCGGTGACCGTGTTCCTGGGCTGCGTCTTCTTCGACATGGTCGTTCGCATCGCTTTCTGGGGTCGATTCCGTTGGTACTCCATCGATCGTGCGCTCGTCGGAACGCTTGGGCAACCTCCGTGCACGGACGTGCAGAACGGTTGTCGCGCCTCCTCTCGGTGCCGCGTCAGCGCGGACTGGAGGCACGGACGGGGTTGCAGAGGTCGTGCACGTCCGTGCATGCTCGGTCCCATGAGCGATGCCGCCCAGCCCGTGCGCACCCAGCAGGCCCTGCGGGCCGCGCACCTCTACTACCTGCAGGACCTGACGATGGACGCCATCGCCGACGAGCTCGGCACGTCCCGCTCGTCGGTGTCCCGACTGCTGAAGTACGCGCGGGACACCGGACTGGTCGACATCCAGATCCGCTCGCCACTCGACCAGGCCGCCGCGCTCAGCCGCAGCATCCGCGCGCGCTTCGGGGTGCACGCGCACGTCGTCCCGGTGCCGGACCACACGAGCGACGTGGACCGGCTGGAACGGGTCGCGCTGTCCGCCGCGCGGATCCTCACGCAGTACATCGAGTCGAACATGGTGATCGGCATCTCGTGGGGCTCGACCGTCAGCGCCGTCAGCCGGTACCTCGTGCCGAAGACGACCCACGGCTCCACGATCGTGCAGGTGAACGGTGCGGCGAACACCCGCACGACCGGCATCGTCTACGCCTCGGAGATCCTCCGCCGGTTCGGTGAGGCGTACGGCGCCCTCGTGCAGCAGTTCCCGGTGCCCGCGTTCTTCGACGACCCCGCCACCAAGGCCGCGCTCTTCCGGGAACGCTCGATCCGCCGCGTGCTCGACCTGCACGAACGGATGGACGTCGTCGTGTTCGGTGTCGGCGCCCCGCAGGCACCGGTGCCGTCGCACGTGTACTCCGGCGGGTACCTGGACCCGGCCGACCAGGACGAGCTCGTCACCGCGCAGGTCGTGGGCGACGTCTCCACGGTGTTCTACCGGGCGGACGGGTCGTGGAAGGACATCGGGGTGAACGCCCGGGCCGGTGCCCCCGACCTCGACACGATCAAGCGCGCACCGCGGCGGATCTGCGTGGTCGCCGGGCGCGGCAAGGCCGCGTCGTTGCGCGGAGCGCTGGCGGCGGGGCTCGTCACGGACCTCATCCTCGACGAGAGCGTGGGGCAGGCGATCCTGCAGAACTGACGGGTGTCCGGGTCGGCGGGGACGGCCGCGTCCGCGGGCCCTGACCCCGCTTCTGGGGTGGGTGGGCCGGTCAGGATGTCGGTGGCCTGATCTACGGTCGGAGCATGGTGCTCTCTCCCGAAGCCGGTCCGTCCGTCGCCCGCCGATCCGGTGGCGCCGAGCGGCCACGAGCGGTCCCGCGGCAGGACACGCGTTCCTACCGCCGGCTGGCGGGGACCGACATCGACCAGGCGATGGCGTTCTTCACGTCCGACTACGACCTGAAGGCGCCGGTGATCCGCCGTACCCGTCCGGACACGCTGTGGGACTTCGCCGGTGTCACCGACGAGCGGATGTCGCTCCGGACCTCCCGGTTCGGCGTCGACCTGCGCAGCCAGAGCCAGTCCGACGACGTCATCGTCGCGTGGCTCCGCAGCGGCAGCAGCACCATCACGTTCAACGGACGCTCCGTCGACCTGGTGCAGGGGGTGCCGATGGTCCTGCCGTCGGAGACCTACGACCTGCACCACCGTGACATCGGCCTGAACCTGGTGCACCTGGACCGGAAGTTCCTGACCGACCTGGTCGGCGACGAGACCTTCGCGTTCGAACCGCTCGAGCGCCCGGACCAGGACGGCCTGCGCGTCTGGCAGGAGACCGTCCGCCGGCACTCCTCGACGTGGCTGCAGGTCGACACCGAGCTGTCCGCCATCGCCCGCCGGGACATCGCGGAGGCCTTCGCGACCGCCGCCGTCCGCGCGTTCCCGCGTCGCAGCAGCTGGCGCGCCGCGGTCTCCGGCACCGGGCCGGAGCACCAGCGCCTCCGTCGTGCTCTCGACTACGTGCACGCCCACGCCCGCGAGCCGATCGGGACGCCCGAGATCGCCGCGGCCGCCGGTCTCAGTCCGCGCGGTCTGCAGCAGTCGCTCCGCCGTCACCTCGACCAGACCCCGGGTGAACTGCTCCGGTCCGTGCGACTCGACGGTGCGCGCGACGACCTGCGGCGAGCCGAGCGGGACGAGACCTCGGTGGCCGACATCGCCCGTGGATGGGGCTTCGGGCACCTCGGCCGGTTCTCGGCGGCGTTCCGGTCCCGCTTCGGCGAACTACCGAGCGACGCGCTGCGCTCGCGACTGCGTCGCTGAGCAGCATTCGGTGGGAGCGCTCCGGAGTGCTGCCCCGCCGAACACCATGACACCGAACTCCTCCGATACGGGCGATCGTTCGGCCTGACCGCATCCGCGACGAACACGCGGCTGAATGGTGGGACCGAGCAACTGCCCACGAAGGAGTCCGTCATGCGCATCGGCATCCCCACCGAGATCAAGAACAACGAGTTCCGCGTCGCCGTCACCCCCGCCGGGGTCGCCGAGCTGACGATGCACGGACACGAGGTGCTCGTGCAGGCCGGAGCAGGGACGGGATCCGCCTTCGGTGACGACGAGTACAGCGGCGCCGGCGCCACCGTGGTGCCCGACACCCGTCGGGTCTGGGACCAGGCGGAGATGATCCTGAAGGTCAAGGAGCCCGTCGCCGCCGAGTACCCGCTGATCCGCGAGGGCCAGGTGCTCTTCACCTACCTGCACCTGGCAGCCGACCGCCCGTTGACCACGGCGCTCGTCGAGTCCGGCGCGACCGCGATCGCCTACGAGACCGTGCAGCTGCCAGACCGCTCCCTGCCGCTGCTCTCGCCGATGTCCGAGATCGCCGGCCGGCTCGCCGCGCAGGTCGGTGCGCACCACCTGATGCGCGCGAACGGCGGACGTGGCCTGCTCCTCGGCGGCGTCCCGGGGACACCGAAGGGCCGTGTCGTGGTGATCGGCGGCGGCGTCGCCGGTGAGCACGCCGCGACGATCGCCCTCGGGATGGGCGCCGAGGTGACGGTCTTCGACATCAGCCTGCCGCGCCTCCGTGCCCTCGACGCGCGCTTCGACGGACGGGTGACGACCCTCCGATCGAGCCCGCTCGCGATCGCCGCGGCCGTGGCGGACGCCGACCTGGTCATCGGGTCGGTGCTGATCCCGGGGGCCTCAGCGCCGAAGCTCGTGACCGACGCGATGGTCGCCGACATGCGACCTGGGTCGGTCCTGGTCGACATCGCCATCGACCAGGGCGGCTGCTTCGAGGGCTCGCGGCCGACCACCCACGACGACCCGACGTTCGCGGTGCACGACGCCGTCTACTACTGCGTGGCGAACATGCCGGGCGCGGTGCCCCGCACCAGCACGATCTCGCTGACGAACGCGACGCTGCCCTACGCGGTGGCGATCGCGGACCAGGGGTGGGAGCGCGCGCTCGAGTCCGACCCCGCCCTCGCGCTCGGGCTCAACGTGCACGCGGGCCGGGTGACGAACGAAGCCGTCGCCGCTGCGCACGGGCTGGTGGCCGCCGCACGCTGAGCCCACCGGAGCCCGCCAGCGGGGCGGGGTGGGCCGCGCCTCCAGTCGGCCCTGCCGGTCAGGGACGCGAAAGCGACAGATCGGCGCCGATCTCTCGCGCCGATCTGTCGCTTTCGCGTCTACGCCGGGCCGGGCTGCGCCGGGCCGCGCCGCGCCGGGCCGGGCCGCGCCGGGCCGGGCCGCGCCGCGCCGGGCCGCGCCGCGCCGGGCCAGGCCGGGCCGGGCCGCCGGACCGGGCCAGGCCGGGCCAGGCCGGGCCGGGCCGCCGGGCCGGGCCGCGCCGGGGGCTACGCGGTGCGCAGCGCGGCCGGGCGCGCAGCCCAGCCGGCGCGGGCACGCGCGACGAGCGTCACGACGACGACCACCACGGTGGCGCCGACGGCCGTGACCGCGGTCGGCACCGAGACCAGGGGCCCGTCCAGTCGGGCGACCGCGACCCACGCGAGCCCCCAGCCGAGCGCGAGCGTCGGCGAGATGCGCCCACGTCCGGTGACGGCCACGAGGACGCCGACGAGCCCAGCGACCGCCGCGACGACGACACCCCAGACGTCCTGACCGAGGCCGAGACCGCGGAAGCCCGCTGCCGACAGGACCGCGGCCGTGTTCGCCGCCGTCGCCACGCACACCCAGCCGAGGTAGAGCCCGAACGTGCCGTCGGTGACGATCGCCTCGACCCGGCCGGACGGCGTCGTGCGCCGCAACACCACGAAGGCCCAGGCGAGCACGCCGAGGAGCGCGACGATGATCGGTTCGCTGAGCCACAGGTACCCGAACTGCACGGACAGGATCCATGCCGCGTTGAGCAGCAGGGACAGTGTCGCGGGGACGGCGAGCCGGTCGTGGCGGGCGCGGTCGGCGGTGCGGGCGAGGAACTGCCACACGGCGAAGGCGATGAGTCCCACGTAGACGACGCTCCAGATCCCGAACGCCGGTCCTCCCGGTGCGATCGCGGTGGCGGAAGCCGAGAGTGCCCCGTCCGCCGCCTCCGCGATCGGGGTGCCCCCGGCCGCACCGGACCCGATGAACGAGCCCACCACGGCGACGACAGCGCTCACCGCGATCACGATCTTCCGCATCCACCGCATGGTCGTCCTTTCGTCAGCATGCTGAGGATCCGGACGCTACGCCGTCCCGCTGCCGTTCGCCCACCCGTTGCCCAGGGTGCGTACGGTGGTGCCGTGAGCGTCGAGTTGAACACCGTGTACGTGGACCGCATCGCCCCGACGGCGAGCGGCACGCTCGACGACAGCTTCCGGATGATCGAGGAACACGGCGCCTCGGCGTGCATCGTGCTCGACCGGCCCGACGCCGTCGAGCTCGGGGACGTCGCGGTGGCCCTCGGGCTGCACGAGCTGGCCGTCGAGGACTCCGCCGAGGGGCACCAGCGGCCGAAGCTCGAGCGGTACGGTTCGACCCTCTTCGCGGTGCTCAAGCCCGCGGTGTACCGGGACGCCGAGGAAGAGGTCGAGTTCGGCGAGGTGCACGCCTTCGTCGGTGAGGACTTCTTCCTGGCCGTCGTGAAGGCAGACCCGCGCGGGCCGAGGACCGTGCCGCGCGCCCTGCAGCGGATGAGCGGCAAGCCGGGCCTGGTCACCGCCGGGTCACAGGCGCAGCTCTGGGCGCTGATGGACTCGATCGTCGACGACTACCGCCCGGTCATCGACGGTCTCGAGGAGGACATCAACCAGATCGAAGGCCAGCTGTTCTCGGGCAGCGCCGGGGTGTCCCGCCGCGTCTACGAGCTGTTCGGCGAGGTCGTCGACTTCCAGCGGGCAGCGCGCCCGCTCATCCGGATGATCGAGGACCTGCACCGCGGCGCCGAGAAGTACCACCTGCCGGTCGAGCTGCAGCGCCGGTTCCGTGACGTGCTGGACCACGTCATCCGGGTCGTCGAGCGCTTGGACACCTTCCGGCAGCTGCTGCAGAACGCGCTGACCGTCGACTCGACCCTGGCCGCGCAGAAGCAGAACGACGACACCAAGCGCATCTCCGGCTGGGCGGCGATCCTGTTCGCTCCGACGCTCATCGCGGCGATCTACGGCATGAACTTCACCCACATGCCCGAGTTGTCGTGGACGTGGGGCTACCCGCTGTCGATCCTCGCGATGGTCCTGTTCGCGGCGGTCCTGTACGCGGTGTTCAAGGTCAAACGCTGGTTCTGACCGCGACAGCGCGTCAGTCCGCAGGGCGCCGCCGGCGGACCGGGAGGCCCGAATCACCATCCGCGGGTCGGGACCGGACCGCGGGGCGAGCCGAGCCTCCCGGCCGTCCCGGCGGAGCGCTCCCACTACGCTTGCCGACATGCCACACAACGGTCACGCCAGCCCGGCCTGGGTGCTGAAGCTCGCCGTGGTCACCGGACTCGTCGGGGTCGCCGGCGGGGCCGCGGGGATCGCCGTGTGGCTCGCGCTCCAGCTCATCCAGTTCGTCGCGTTCGGGTACCCCTTCGCCGGCCACCACGAGGCCGCCGATGCACCGTCGGGCCTGAACCGGTTCCTGGCGGTCCTGGCCGCCGGGGTCCTGACCGCGATCGCGTGGTGGGCGATCCGACGCTGGGGACGACCCGTCGTCGGTGTGCCCGCGGCGGTCGCCGGCAGACGGATGCCGTCGCTCGTGACGCTCGGCAACGCGGGCGTGCAGATCCTGGCGGTGGGGCTCGGCGCCTCGATCGGCAAAGAGGTCGCACCGCGGGAGATCGGCGCCTGGGCCGCCCAGCTGCTCACGGTCCGGGCCGGTCTGAGCCGGCGAGAGACCAAGGTGCTCGTGGCCTGCGGAGCGGCGGCCGGCCTGGCGGCGGTGTACGACGTCCCGCTCGGTGGGGCGCTGTTCGCGGTGGAGGTCCTGCTCGGCGAGCTCACCCTCGCCACCGCGCTGCCCGCGTTCGTGACGAGTGCGGTGGCGGCGTTCGTCGCGCGGCTGGTGATCCCGGACGAGGTGCTCTACCACGTGCCCGCGATGCACCTCTCGCCCTCGCTGCTCGTCTGGGCGGTCGTCGTCGGACCGCTGCTCGGGTTCGCCGGGGTCGGGTTCGTCAAGACCACGAACCGGCTGCAGGGCATCGCCCCGACCGGGTGGAAGCTCCTCGTGGTGCTGCCGGTCGTCTTCGCACTCGTCGGCCTGGTCGCGGTGCCGTTCCCCGAGGTGATGGGCAACGGCCGGGCCCTCGGCATCGCGGCCATGAACGCCGACCTCGACGGCCCGACCCTGCTCGGCATGGCACCACTCCTGGCGCTGCTGGTGCTCGGTCTGCTGAAGACCGTCACCACGGCCGCGACGATCGGCGCCGGCGCGGTCGGTGGCACCCTGACGCCGTCGATCGCGATCGGGTCGGCACTCGGCGGGTTCCTCGGCGCCGCCTGGCTGCTGCTCTGGCCGGTGGACGGCGGCAGCGTCGCCTCGTTCGCGTTCATCGGGGCGGCCGCGTTCCTGGCGACGACGATGCGCGCACCGTTCACGGCCCTCGTGCTCGTCGTCGAGTTCACGCAGCAGGGGACCGACATCCTCATCCCGTCCCTCCTGGCCGTCAGCGGGTCGGTCGCCGTCGGGTACGTGCTGGCCCGCCGCCGCAGCGCCCAGATGGCCTGACGACCCGGCCGTCGGCCCTCGCGGGGACGCTGCTGGGCATCCGGTGGACGAGCCGGACCGACGGGTCGTGCCGTGGTTAGCATCGGCGCCAGGACGCGGAGCACCAGGCACCGCGGCGAAGTGAGGAGCCGGTCATGGCGGGATTCGACGACATCACGAAGAAGGCCCAGTCCTTCCTGCGGGACGGCAAGGTCCAGGACGCGCTCAAGAGCGAGAAGGCCGAGGGCGTCAGCGACAAGGTGTTCGACGGCGTCGCTGACGCCGTGAAGAAGGCGACCGGCGGCAAGTACGACGACAAGATCGACAAGGCCCGCGACGAGGCGGACAAGCGCGTCGGCAACGAGTAGCCCGGCGCGGCGCTGGCCCGACTGGACTGCACCGGGAAGAACGACCACGATTGACGGGTTGTCTCCCGCGAGACGCACAGGAGGGCCAGCACCGTGACGATCGTTGCACCAGCGCCGACGGACGACTCCGTCGAACCGCTCACCGAGGACGAGGTCGCCCGCATCCGGGCCGACTTCCCGATCCTGCAACAGGCGGTGAACGGGCAGCCGCTGGCCTACCTGGACTCCGGGGCGACCGCCGAGCGGCCCGTGCAGGTCCTCGACGCCGAACGACGCTTCCTGGAGCACGACAACGCCGCCGTGCACCGCGGCGCGCACACCCTCGCGGCGCTGAGCACGGACGCCTACGAGGACGCCCGCGCCACCGTCGCCCACTTCATCGGTGCGACGACCCCGTCCGAGGTGGTCTGGACGGCGAACGCCACCGACGCCCTCAACCTCGTCGCGTACGGCATCCGGAACGCCAGTGCGGGCCGCGGTGGCCCCGAGGCCGACCGGTTCCGGATCGGCGCGGGTGACGAGATCCTGGTAACCGAGGCCGAGCACCACGCCAACCTCGTGCCGTGGCAGGAGCTCGCCCTGGCGACCGGCGCGACGCTCCGCTGGGTGCCCGTCGACGACGCCGGCTGCTGGAGCGCCGAGGACGCCGTCGCGCACATCACCGAGCGCACCCGTGTCGTCGCCATCGCCCACGTCTCGAACGTGACGGGCATGATCGCCCCGGTTGACGCGGTCGTCGCCGCAGCCCACGCGGTCGGCGCCCTCGTCGTGCTCGACGCCTGCCAGTCCGCTCCGCACCGACCGCTCGACGTCCGGGCGTTGGACGTCGACTTCGCCGCGTTCTCCGGGCACAAGATGCTCGGGCCGAACGGCATCGGCGTCCTCTGGGGGCACCAGGTGCTGCTCGACGCACTGCCGCCGTTCCGCACCGGCGGGTCGATGATCACCACCGTGACGATGGAGCACACCGACTTCATGCCGGCTCCCGAGCGTTTCGAGGCCGGCACCCAGCCGGTGTCCCAGGCCGTGGCGCTCGCCGAGGCCGTCCGGTACCTGGAACGGATCGGCATGCAGCGGGTGCAGGCGCACGAGGAGCACCTGGCGCAGCGGATGATCACCGGGCTCACCGCGGTGCCGGGCATCACCGTCGTCGGGCCGCCCGCCGGGGTCGCGCGCAGCGGCCTGGCCTCGTTCGTCGTCGACGGGGTGCACGCGCACGACGTGTCGCAGTACCTCGACGCGCAGGGCATCGCCGTCCGCTCGGGCCACCACTGCGCCCAGCCGCTGCACCGCCGGCTCGGCCTGACCGCCACGAGCCGGGCGAGCACGTACGTGTACACGACCGAGCAGGACGTCGACCGCTTCGTCACCGCCGTCAGCGAGATCCGCGGGTACTTCGGTGCCGACGCCGAGGACGCCTCGTGAGCAGCCTCGACAGCCTGTACCAGCAGGTCATCCTGGACCACGCCAAGGCGCGGCACGGCGACGGCCCGCTCGAGCACGCCGACGCCGAGCACTTCGAACGGAACCCGACGTGCGGGGACGAGATCACCGTGCGGCTGCGTCTGGAGCCCGGCACCGACCGCATCGCGGAGGTCGCCTGGCAGGGGGACGGCTGCTCGATCTCGATGGCATCCGCATCCGTGCTGACCGACATGGCCGTCGGGCGGACCGTTCCGGAACTGTTGGCGCTGACCGAGGAGTTCCGCACGATGATGCGCTCTCGCGGCGCCGGCGAGCCGGACGAGGACGTGCTCGAGGACCTCGTCGCGTTCCACGGGGTCTCGAAGTTCGTCATGCGCGTCAAGTGCGGGATGCTCGCCTGGGTCGCCGCCGAGACGGCGGCGCAGCAGGCGGTCGCGGCGCGCTGAGTCGCGCGCTGAGGCGCGGTCCCGCGCCGCGGATCGCGGAAGCGGCGACGCCAGCCCACCGGACGGGAGGCACGGTGCCAGCGGGTACCGTGCCTCCCGTCGCCGTGTTCCTCGATCACGGCATCCGCACCGCTACCATGCAGCCCATGGCGGGTGAGGTGACGGGCGCAGGGATCGTGTTCCTCCACGCCTCGAACCGGAGCACGGACCGTGCCTGGTCGGCCGTCGGGGGCCTTCCGGGTGCGCGGTTCGCCGTGATGCCCGGCTACGACTCCACAGAGCCGGTCTGGTTCGACCAGGACCGGTGGGAGCATCGCCTACTCGAAGCGTGCGGCACCGGAGCTGCCATCGCGGCGCATTCCTTCGGCGCCCCGGTCGCCATGCGTGCCGCGGTCCGTCGGCCGGACGTGGTCCGGGCGCTCGTGCTGTTCGAACCCGGCGCCTACGCCCTGGCGCGGGGGAACCCGGCCGTCGAGGACCACGTCCGCCGCGTGCAACCGGTGCTCGACCGCGCGGCGAAACTGCCGCCTGCGGAGTTCGCCGTCGCCTTCACCGCGGCCGTCTCCCGACGCACGATCGCGTCGCCGACGCGAGCGGGCGACTTGCTCGCTGCCGAGCGGCAGCGTCGGTTGCCCGGACCGTGGACGTTGGACACTCCGGGCTGCATCGGCGTGCCCACGCTGGTGGTCACTGGCGGGTGGAACGACGAGTACGAGGCCATCGCCTCCCGGATCGTCGGTGCCCGCCACGTGACACTCGTCGGCCACGGCCACCGGCCGCAGGACCACCCGGACGCCGCCGGGGTGGTGCGCGCGTTCCTCGACCAGACCTGACGCGCCCGACTGACGACGCCGGTCAGTCGGCCGCGTCGGCCGGGTCGGGCTGCCGGTCGGCTCCATCGCTGCGGAGCGACCGGACCATGCTCCGCAGGAGTCGCCTGGCGGCTGCACGGTCGTCCTCGTCGAGGTCGCCGAGCATCCGGTCCTCGACGGAGCGGACGGCAGCGGTCGCCGCGGCCAGGTCCCGCCGCCCACGATCGGTCAGTCGTGCCGGCATGACCCTGCCGGCACGGGCCTCCGTGGGCCTCGTGACGACGCCGTCCCGCTCCAGTGTCCGCAGGAGGACGTTCATCGACTGCCGGGTCACGAACGTGCCGCGGGCCAGTTCGGAGTTCGACGAGCCCGGCCGCTGGGCGAGCAGTTCCAGGCAGGCGTAGTGCGTCACGGTCATGCCGAGCGGCCTGAGGACGGCCTCCATCGACGCACGGAGCGCGCTCGCGGTCTCCTTGAGGAGGTACCCGATCGAGGTCGGCAGGTCGACGCCGTGTCCGTCTTGACTCATGTCAGTAGTCTGACATACGCTCGTCCATGTCAGAAGCCTGACATCAACAGAAGGAGCACCCTCATGCCCGTCACCGGCCCCGACTTCGTCTCCCTGCAGGTCCGCGACCTCGACGCCTCGCAGGCGTTCTACGAGCGGTACCTCGGCCTGGTCCGCTCGCCCGCTGGCCCCCCGCACGCCGTGGTCTTCACCACGACACCGGTCGCCTTCGCGCTGCGGGACATCGTCCCCGGAACCGACCTCGCCGCGGCGGACCAGCCCGGCGTCGGCGTCGCGCTCTGGCTGCACGGCACCGAGGTCCAGGCGATGCACGACGCGCTGCAGGCCGACGGCCACCGCATCGTCGCCGCGCCGATCGACGGGCCGTTCGGTCGGACGTTCACCTTCGCCGACCCGGACGGCTACCACGTGACGCTGCACGACAAGGCCTGACGCGGTCGTCGGCCCAGCGCGCAGCGCACCGAGCGCGGGGCGGCGGACGCCGGCGTCACGGGGCGTCACGGTCCGTGACGCACCCCCGGTGCCCGTCGTACGGTCGCGTCGTGACCACGAACCGCGAGCCCCGGCAGATCCGCTTCAACGCGTTCGACATGAACTGCGTCGCCCACCAGTCCTCCGGACTGTGGCGCCACCCGCGCGACCGTTCCCGGCACTACAACGACCTGTCCTACTGGACCGACCTGGCGAAGACGCTCGAGCGCGGTGCGTTCGACGGCATCTTCATCGCCGACGTCCTGGGCACGTACGACGTGTACGGCGGCACGAACGAAGCGGCGCTCCGCACCGGGTCGCAGGTACCGGTGAACGACCCGATCCTGCTCGTGTCGGCGATGGCCGCCGTCACCGAGCACCTCGGATTCGGGATCACCGCCGGCACCGCCTACGAGCACCCCTACCCGTTCGCCCGACGCATCTCGACACTCGACCACCTGACGAAGGGCCGCGTCGGCTGGAACGTCGTCACCGGGTACCTGCCGAGCGCCGCCCGCAACATGGGGCAGACCGACCAGCTCAGCCACGACGACCGGTACGACGTCGCCGACGAGTACCTCGAGGTCCTCTACAAGCTGTGGGAGGGCTCGTGGGAGGACGACGCCGTCATCGAGGACCGCGAGACCGGCGTCTTCACCGACCCGGCGAAGGTGCACCCGATCGAACACCACGGCAAGCACTTCGACGTGCCGGGCATCCACCTGTCGGAGCCCTCCGTGCAGCGCTCACCCGTCATCTACCAGGCCGGTGCGTCACCGCGCGGCATCCGCTTCGCGGCCGAGAACGCCGAGGCCGTCTTCGTCGGGGCGCCCACCCTGCCGCAGCTCGCGGTGACCGTCGGCAAGATCCGGGACGCCCTGGAGGCTGCTGGTCGCGACCGGTACGCCGCCAAGGTCTACACGCTGCTCACCGTGATCACCGACGAGACCGACGAGCTCGCGCAGGCGAAGTACCGCGACTACCTGTCGTACGCGTCCGAGGAGGGCGCGCTCGTGCTCAACTCCGGCTGGATGGGTGTCGACCTGTCGCAGTACGACCTGGACGAACCGCTCGGCAACATCGAGTCCAACGCCATCCAGTCGGCCGCCGCGAACCTGTCCGCCGCTACGGGTGAGGACGGCACCACCTGGACGGTCCGCGACATCGCGCGGCAGACGGCGATCGGCGGCCTGGGCCCGGTCGAGGTCGGCAGCGGGGCGACGATCGCGCAGCGGCTCGTCGACATCCAGGAGCAGACCGACGTCGACGGGTTCAACCTGGCGTACGCGGTGACGCCGGGCACGTGGGAGGACGTCATCGAGTTCGTCATCCCGGAGCTCCGGGCCCGCGGTGCCTACCCCGAGGGGTACCGCGAGGGGTCGCTGCGGAACAAGCTGTCCGGGCGCGGGGACCGGCTGCCGGAGGAGCACCGCGGAGCGTCGTTCCGGGTGCGGGAGCCCGCGTCGGCATGACGGACTGACCAGCGGAGGTCCGGCCGGCGCCCCGCCGACCGGCGAGGCCACGCAGGGGCCCGGTCGTAGGGTGGGCGGGTGATGGAGTCGACGGCAGCCGTGCGGGTCGCCGAGCCGGGGTCTCGGGAGTTCGATGCTGCCTGCATCGACCTCTGGGCCGCGGCGGTCGCCGCACGTGACGGTCGCCCCGAGGACCCGGCAGTCCGGGCACGAGCGGCGGAGAAGTTCGCCGCCGGACGCGTCGCCTTCGTGGTCGCGCCGGGGGCAGACGGCGCGGTCCGTGGTTTCGCCCTCGTCACGACACCGGGCAGCGGTGGGGGAGCGAGCCCGTCGGACGCCGCGTACCTGAGCCTGCTCGCTGTCGATCCGTCGGCGCAGGGCGGCGGTCTCGGCCGCGCGCTCCTCGTCGCCGCGGTGCAGGAAGCCCGCGCCGCCGGACACGAGCACTGCATGCTGCACGCGCTCGAGGACAACGCCCCCGCCCTCCGCCTCTACCGCAGTGCGGGGTTCCGGCCGGTGGGCGAGCCGTTCCCGCACGCGCTGAGCGGCCGACCGACGCGGACCTACGTGGTCTGACCCGCGCCTCCCGGCCGGGACGGCACGACCGGCGCCCAGTCGCCCTGCCCGGCGACCCGACCGTCCCCGGAGGACCGACCCGTCACTCGACGCCGGACCCACGGGACGACGTGGTCGCGGTAGTACCGGAGCTCCTCGCCCACCGACGTCTTCGTCCGGTCCGGCACGCGCGGGACCGCGGCCTCCGGACCGTCGGCGATCGCGTGCAGTGCCAGGTCGGCGACCCGCTGGTGTCCGAGCGGGTTCATGTGCAGGCGGTCCTCGGACCAGAACTCGGCGCGGCCGAGGTGCGCGTCGCGTGAGACGTCGACGAACGGCAGCCCGCGCTCGCGACTGAACCCGGTCAGCGCCTCGGCCCAGGCGTCACCGCGGGCGTTGATGAGCCGTCCGAGGGGTAGCCGTGCACTCGGGTCGGCGGGGCTGAGCAGTGCGAGCCGGATCCCGCGGGCGGCGACGACGTCCGCGGCCTCGGCCAGGCGTCCGAGCAGCGCGTCGACGTCGTAGCCGGGGCGGAGCATGTCGTTGCCGCCGCCGCAGAAGGTGATGAGCGTCGGTGCCGGGTCGAGGGCGAGGGCGGCGTCCAGCTGCCCGTCGAGGACCCCCGCGAGCAGACGACCGCGGATCGCCAGGTTGGCGTACGAGACCGGCCCGGACAGGTGGTCCGCCAGGCCGACCGCCAGGCGCCCCGCCCAACCGGGGAACGGGACGTCCCCGTCGTCGCCGACACCCTCGGAGAAGCTGTCCCCGATGGCGACGTAGCGGACGGGATCGGTGGGGGCGGACACGGCGGACATGGTCCTCCTCGGTGAGACTCGGTCGTGGCGTCATCCATCGTGCTCCTCATGCGCAGGCCGCGCTGAGGGAAGGCTTGCCTCACCACGAAATGCCCGGTCAGGGCAGCCTTCCCTTGCTGGTGCGATCAGCTGACAAGTGCTTTCCTTTCCTCATGTCGACCGCTGCTGACCTCGCGCTCCCCGCCACCGGGCACGACGACGCCACGAGCGCCGCCCGCCTGAACTGGTTGCGCGCCGGGGTCCTCGGCGCCAACGACGGCATCGTGTCCGTCGCCGCCGTCCTCGTCGGTGTCGCCGGGACCGGCGCGGCCGCCGGACCGGTCCTGGCCGCGGGCACGGCTGCCCTCGTCGGTGGCGCCGTGTCGATGGCGCTCGGCGAGTACGTGTCCGTCAGCGGCGCCCGTGACGCCCAGCGCACCGGGCAGGCCGCACACCAGGCACAGCTCGAGGCCGAGTCCGAGGACCAGGCCACCATCGCCGCGCACTACCGCGGGCTCGGGGTCTCCCCGGACGTCGCCGAGACCGTCGCCGCCGAACTCGTGCGGCCCGAGGTCCGGGACCGCCGCGCCGCCGCCGCCCTCCGCGACGCCGAGGACGAGGTCGTCAGCCCCTGGCGCGCCGCCTGGGTCTCCGCCGCGACCTTCACCGTCGGTGCCGCCCTGCCGTTCCTCGCGATGCTGCTCGCGCCGGCGTCGAGCCAGATCCTCGTCACCGTCGTCGCCGTCCTCATCGCGCTCGCCGTCACCGGCACCACCGGCGCGACCCTCGGTGGTGCACCCCGCGGTCGGGCGACCGTCCGCGTCGTGCTCGGGGGAGCACTCGCACTCGCTGCCACCTACGGCGCCGGGACCCTGCTCGGGGCACACGTGTCCTGACGCGGGTGCAGCGCGCGCGGCGGTCACCACCCAGACGCCGAGACGCTGGCATCTCGCGGGTCGAGATGCCAGCATCTCGGCGCCCGGACGATCTGCGCGCGGCGAGTTGCGACATCACGTCACGCGCGGCGGTGGGGTGGGACATGGGTGCGAGAGCGCGCCGACGGACGGGAGGCCCGGACCACGTGACCGACGTCGGTCACGTGATCCGGGCCTCCCGTCCGGCACGGCGCCGGGTCAGTCCCCGGCGGTCAGCACCGCCTTCGGCACCCGGTGCAGCGTGACGGCGCCGACCGCGTCGAACGGGTGCAGCGGGTCCGGAGCGCCGGACCCTGTCGGACCGCCGAGCTTCGAGTCGCCCACGGCGCTGAGCACCGCGTAGGCGTCGTCCGGGGTCCAGCCGTGCTCGTCGACGAGGAACGCGAAGGCGTCCTCGTACCCGCGGCGGATGCTCTCCTGCACCGGCTCGCCGAGCCCGACGAAGAGCCACTCGTCGTCGGTCTCGATGCGTGGCGCGCGGAGCGCGGGGCCGCCCTTGACCAGGTCGACCGATACGACGGCGGTGCCCTGCGCCTCGATCGCGACGAAGGACGATTCGCCCTCGGCCATGATCGCGTGGATGTCGCCGATCGACAGCAGCGCGCCCGGCACCCGGACCGGCAGGTACACCGTCGAGCCGGGGCGGGCCTCGGTGACGTCCATGTTCCCGCCCTCGGCGTACGCGGGCATGATCGTGGAGTTCTCGCCCTCCGCCGGTGCGGTGCCGATGCAGCCGATCATCGGCCGGACCGGGAAGGCGTGCCGGTCCGAGACCCGTACGACGCCGTCCTCGATCGGGCAGCGGCGGGTGAACACCCGGTCGCCCATCACGTGCTGCAGCGCTCCGGACCCCGGCAGCGAGACCGACCAGCCGTGCGTGGTCAGCTCGATGTCGTGGATCGTCACCGCGAGGGTGTCGCCCGGTTCAGCGCCCTCGACGTACACCGGACCCGTCACCGGGTTGATCGGTGCCTGCAGCTGGGCCATGTCGTGGTGCTCGTCGAGTTCGGCGTAGACGGCGTCGGTCGTCTCGAAGCCGATCGTCTCGCCGGTGCCGGGGGCGATCGTCAGCACGGGCTCCCGGTCGGCGGAGTACCCGGGACGGCCGAGCGTGTTCGGCAGGTGGTGGTCGGCGGTCATCGGTGGTCCTCGTCGGTCGAGATCGGGCTGGCGGTCGTGCTGCTGGCGGGCGCGCCGGTGGGGTCGCCTTCACCCAGCGTGCCCGGCTCCTCGGAACCGACCTCGGTGGAACGGCCGGTGGAGCGGTAGTACAGGAAGACGCCAGCGCCGACGATGAGCCAGACGATGCCGCCGACCTTCGCCTCCACGGCCGCGTTGAGCAGCACGTACCCGATGATCAGGAACCCGATCAGCGGCACGACCAGGTGCAGCAGCCAGTTGCGCGACTTCCCCTTCACGATGTGGTGCACGAACACCGACACGTGCAGGAGCATGAAGCCGAACAGGGCACCGAAGTTCACCAGCGACGAGATCGTGTCGATCTGCCCGACGAAGAACAGCACCAGGATCGCGGACAGCACCGAGACGACGAGGATCGCGTTCTGCGGGACCTGACGGCCGTTGAGCTTGTGCAGGAAGGCGGGCAGCTGCCGGTCACGGCTCATCGAGAACAGCAGGCGGCTCGTCGCAGCCTGCGCGGCCATGGCGTTCGCGATGCCGACGGCCAGGACGTTGACCGCGAAGAACGCCGTCGCCCACCCGCTCGACGACGCCTGCTCGACGATCGTGAAGAACGCGTTGCCTGCCTCGCTGTCCGAGAAGGAGTCACGGCCGGCGGCCAGGGCGCTGGCGAGCCACGTCTGCACGACGAACAAGAACGCGACGATGACGAGCGCCAGGATCATCGCGAGACCGGCACCGCCGCGGCGGCCGGTGGACTCCTCGGACAGCGTGGAGATGCCGTCGAAGCCCAGGAAGCTCAGCACCGCGATCGACAGCGCGGAGGCGATCAGTGGCGCCGACACCTTCGCCGGGTCGAACACCTGGTCGGTGCTGAAGGACGCTCCCGGAACCGTGCCACCGGTCAGGGCGACGATCGCGATGACGACGAAGACGACCACGAACACGAGCTCGATGAGCAGGAAGATGCGGTTCGCCAGCTTCAGGGACGACACCCCGGCCAGGTTGATGACGGTGTTGATCGCCACGAAGACGAGCGCCCACAGCCACCGCGGGGTGCCCGGGAAGATGCCGACCATGCTCTCGGCCGCGAACACGTAGAGCAGCGTCGGGACGAGCAGGTAGTCGAGCAGGATCGCCCAGCCGGCGAAGAAGCCCGCCGTCGGGTGGATTCCGCGGCCGACGTACGAGAAGACGCTGCCGGCCAGGGGGATCGACTTCGCCATCTGGGCGTACGCCAGGGCGGTGAAGATCATCGCGACGAGGCCGACCAGGTAGACGAGCGGCACCATGCCGGACGACGCGTTGTAGACGGTGCCGAAGATGGCCCACGGGGCGATCGGCACCATGAAGACGAGCCCGTAGACGAGCAGGTCGGTGGTGGAGACGGAGCGTTTGAGCTCCTGCTTGTAGCCGTAGGCCTCGAGCTGCTGCTGTGCGGAGAGCTCGCTGTGCTGCTGCGACATGTCGGGTTCCGTTTCGGGGAGGAGGGACGGTGCAGGGACGGGCGGGTCAGCCGGTGGGCTGGACGTCGTGCTCGGCCAGGAAGGCGCCGATGACGCGACGGAACTCCTGCGGCTGCTCCAGGTGGGTGCAGTGGCTGGCGCCGGGGAAGACGTGCTGGCGTGCGTCCGTGATGTGCTGCACGAACGGCTGCCAGGTGGCGGGGGTCGCTTCGTCGTGCTCACCGGCGACGACGAGGGTCGGGACGTCCACCTGGTCGAGGCGGTCGATGACGGACCAGTCCCGCAGCGAGCCGATGACGTGGAACTCGTTCGGCCCGTTCATCGTGTGGTATACGGTCGGCTCCGCTTCCATCTGCTCCTCGGAGGCCACGAAGTCCGCGGGCATCGGGACCACTCGGCAGACGTGGCGCTCGTAGAAGACCTGCGTGGCGGCGAGGTACTCCGGGTCCTCGACGGTGCCCGCGGCCTCGTGCCGGGTGAGGGCGTCCTGCACGTCGTCGGGCAGCTGCGCACGGAGTTCCGCCGCCCCGTCGACCCACAGCTGCATGGAAGCGGGGGAGTTGCAGATCGACAGGCTCGCGATGCCGCCCGGTCGTCGGACGGCGATCTCGGCTCCGAGCATGCCGCCCCAGGACTGGCCGAGGAGGTGGTGCTCGCCGAGGTCCAGGTGTGCGACGAGCGCGAGGTACTCGTCGACGAAGAGCTGCGGCTGCCAGAGGTCGGCGGGGGCGTCGGGGCGGTGGCTGCTCCGGCCGCAACCGAACTGGTCGTGGTGCACCACCGTCCGACCCGTCTCGTCGGCGAAGGCCTCGAGGTTCCGCAGGTAGTCGTGGGCCATCCCCGGGCCGCCGTGCAGCACGACGAGGGGCAGCGCACCCCGGACGGGGCGGTCGGGTTCGGTGATCCGGTACCAGGTCTCGCCGTCCTGGAACGGCATCGTGCTCTCGGTGATGCGGGACATGGGGTGAGCATGGCCCGTCGAAAGGTCCCAGGCAAGACCTTTTCCGCTCGTTTAACGTGGCCGTAACAGGACACCCGGGCGACCGGGGTCAGGGTGGAGGGCGGAAGGGGTGCCGGTGACCGATCGCGCGACGGAGACCCGGGTCGACGAGGTCGAGGACCGGCTCGTGACCGCGGTCGCCGTCGGCGAGTACCTCCCCGGCTCCCGGCTGCCACCCGAACGCGAACTCGCCGGCCTGCTCGGGGTCGCCCGCGTCACGGTCCGCGGCGCGCTCGCCCGGCTCGTCGACCGCGGGTTGCTCGAGACCCGACGCGGCCGGGGCGGCGGGACCTTCGTCCGCGACCAGGAGGCCGGTGCCGCCTCGGACTCGGTGGGGCGCACGCTCCTGGCACGGTGGGCGGGGATCCAGGACACGGCCGACGCGATCGCGATCCTGCACGGTGCGCTCGCCGCAGCCGCCGCCGAACGGATCACCGCGGACCAGGCAGCCGGACTCCGGGAACGACTCGAGGCCTTCCGCACCGCGACCTCGGGGTTCGCCAAGCAGCAGGCCGACGCGGTCCTGCACCGCAGCATCATCGACGCAGCGCAGAACGAGGTGCTCCGCAGCACGCTCGCGTCGCTCGAGTCGCAGATCTCGATCGCGGCACCGGCGCACCTCTGGGGGACCGTCGACGGGATGGCGGCGATGGAGGCCCGGGCGCTGCGGGACCACGAGGAACTGGTCGACGCAGTCTGTGCGGGACGGGTGGCGGACGCCGGGCGCATCGCACGGCAGCACGTGGGGATCGACGTCGAGTTGCTGGAGCGCGCGATGCTCCGGGCGGGACAGGTGCCGACCGGGCCGGTGTGACGGTGCCGGACCGGTGTGACCGCTGCCGGACCGGTGTGACCCGTGCCGGACCGGTGTGATCGTGCCCGGGGGCAGGGACACGGGAGGCCCGTGGCGGAGTCGCCACGGGCCTCCCGTGCTGCTGGTGCTGCTGCCGGTGTCGTCCGGGTCAGACGTCGCGGCGCTTGGCCACGGTCATCGCCAGGGCGTTCACGACGACGACCTCGGCCAGGAGCACACCGGCACCGCTCCAGCCGTTGAGCGTGATGCCCTTCGGCGCGGGGGCACCCGAGTCGAACTGGTACAGGTGGGCACCGGCCGCGTCGGGCAGGAACTGGGTCACGTCGTTCAGCCAGTCGAGGTTCGCCAGCCCGGCGACGAGGCTGATGACCACGGGCAGGACCAGCAGGATGCCGAGCGTGATCGCGATGCCGCCCGCGCTCGAACGGACGAGCAGGCCGATGCCGAAGGCGAGCAGTGCCAGCAGGGTGACGTCCACCGACGCACCGAGGATCGGCATCCAGACGGACGGATCGGCCAGGTCGGGTTCGAGTCCCTTGCCGACCTGCAGGGCCGTCGAGATCCCGACGCCGATCCAGTTCGCCACCGCGCTGACGACGAAGGTGGTGACCGCGAGGACGGTCGCCTTCGCGACCAGGGCGCCGAGCCGACCGGGGTCGGCGGTGAAGGTCGACCGGATCTGTCCGGTGGCGTACTCGCCGGTGATGATGAGCACACCGAGCACGCCGACGACCAGGGCGGTCAGGTAGACGCTGATCGTGTTGATGCTGACGATCATGGCGTTCGCGCCGACGGTGCTCTGCTCGGTCCGTCCCGGTTCGAAGGCGGACCCGAGCAGGACGGCCAGGCCGAGGGTCAGGACGGCGATGACGGCGTAGCACCAGAACGTCGACCGGATGCTCCGGAACTTGATCCACTCGCTGCGGACGAGTCGGGTGTAGCCGAGGTGCACGTCACGCGAGGACAGGTCCCCCCGGTGGCGGTGCTGCTGGGTCGTCGGCTGGTCGGTCTTCTGCGGGGCGCTCATCGGGCTCCCTCCGATCGGTACTCGACGTCGTCGCGGGTGAGTGCCATGTAGGCCTCTTCCAGGCTCGCGCCGGTCGGGGTGAGCTCGTGCAGGACGACGCCGGCTCGGGCGGCGATGTCGCCGACGGTCGGTGCGTCCGGCCCGACGACGAGGAACGAGCCGTCCTCGCGCGGGGTGACCGTCGCGTTCGGGCCGATGGCGGTGAACAACTGGTCCGGCATCGGGGTGCGGACGACGACACGCGCCAGGCTCACGTTGCCCGCGTGGTCACCGGCACCGGCGACGAACTCGGCGATCGGGGCGTCGGCGAGCACCTTGCCGCGACCGAGCACGACCACGCGGTCGGCGGTCTGGGCCATCTCGCTCATCAGGTGGCTGGAGAGGAACACGGTCCGGCCCTCTCCGGCCATCCGACGGGCGAGCTGTCGGACCCAGAGGACCCCGTCGGGGTCCAGGCCGTTCACGGGCTCGTCGAGGATCAGGGTCTGCGGGTCGCCGAGCAGCGCTGCGGCGATGCCGAGCCGCTGCCCCATGCCGAGCGAGAAGCCGCCGACCCGCTTGCGGGCGACGGACTCGATGCCGGTCATGTCCATGACCTCGTGCACCCGCCGCTTCGGGATGCCGTGCGTCGCGGCGAGCGCGAGGAGGTGGTTGTACGCGCTCCGACCGGAGTGCACCGCCTTCGCCTCGAGCAGTGCGCCGACCTGCCGGAGCGGGTCGCGGTAGCTCTGGTACGGGCGGCCGTTCACCGTCGCCGTACCGGAGGTCGGCTCGTCGAGCCCCATGATCATGCGCATGGTGGTCGACTTGCCGGCGCCGTTCGGGCCGAGGAAGCCGGTGACGCTGCCGGGGTGCACGACGAACGAGACGTCGTCGACCGCGAGTTTGGGTCCGTAGCGCTTGGAGAGGTGCTGTACTTCGATCATCGCCGCCCACCGTACGGGGACGCCGGAGCCGGCCGCCTCCCCCTGGAGGCGGAGATCGCGACCTGCCTCGTGATCCTGCCGAGCGCCTCCCGTCGGCGACGGACGAACACCGGTGTCCTGCGCCGAACCCTCCCGCCATTTCGGAACGATCGTTCCAAGGCGGGTGTGATGTCACACGGTCGTCACACAGGGGAAACGGGCGGCGCGACCGAGGTCCGTAGCTTCGTGCCCAGGCAGACGCCGACCTCACCCTCTCCCACTCCGGAGGACGTCATGGCAACAGAAGTCGCGACACCCGTCGCAGCGCCCCACGCCCCCCTCACGCCGACCGCCCCTGCGGGCGCCGGCCTGATCAAGCCCGGGTACGACCCGGCCCTCACGAACGAGGACCTCGCGCCGCTGCGGAAGCAGACCTGGACCAGCTACAACGTCTTCGCGTTCTGGATGTCGGACGTGCACTCCGTCGGCGGGTACGTCACCGCCGGCTCGCTCTTCGCGCTCGGGATCGCCAGCTGGCAGGTGCTCGTCGCCCTGGTCGTCGGCATCCTGATCGTGCAGGTCTTCGCGAACCTCGTCGCGAAGCCGTCGCAGCGCACCGGCGTGCCGTACCCGGTGATCAACCGCGCGGTCTTCGGGGTCCTCGGTGCGAACGTCCCCGCGATCATCCGCGGACTCATCGCGATGGCCTGGTACGGCGTGCAGACCTTCCTGGCCGCCCAGTCGCTCAACATCGTGTTCCTCAAGTTCATCCCCGGCGCAGCCGCCCTCCTGGAGCCGTCGTTCCTCGGGTTGAACGCGCTCGGCTGGATCTCCTACGCAGTCCTCTGGGTCGCCCAGGGCGCCCTGTTCTGGATGGGCATGGACGCGATCCGGAAGTTCATCGACTGGGCGGGTCCCGCGGTGTACGTCGTGATGATCGCGCTCGCCGTGTACCTCGTCGCGACCGCCGGCATCGGCAACATCTCACTGACGCTCTCGGTCGGTGCGCCGATGTCCTTCGGTGCGAGCATCCCGGTGATGCTGTCCGCGATCGCCCTGGTCGTCAGCTACTTCTCCGGCCCGATGCTCAACTTCGGCGACTTCTCGCGGTACGGCAGGTCCTTCGCGGCCGTCAAGCGCGGCAACATGCTCGGCCTGCCGGTCAACTTCCTGTTCTTCTCGATCCTCACCGTGCTGTGCGCCAGTGCGACCGTCCCGGTGTTCGGCAAGCTCATCACCGACCCGATCGAGACCGTGCAGGCCATCGGCGCCCCGTTCGCGATCCTGCTCGGCGGACTCACCTTCGTGACCGCGACGGTCGGCATCAACATCGTCGCGAACTTCATCAGCCCCGCGTTCGACTTCTCCAACGTCGCACCCCGCCGGATCAGCTGGCGGATGGGCGGCATGATCGCCGCGGTCGGGTCCGTGCTGCTCACCCCGTGGAACTGGTACGGCAACGACCAGGCGATCCTCTACACGCTCGGCGTCCTCGGGGCGCTGATCGGCCCGCTCTTCGGCATCCTGATCGCGGGCTACTACATCGTCGGCAAGCAGCGGGTCGCCGTGGACGACATGTACTCCAAGGACCCGGCCGGCCGGTACTGGTACCGGAAGGGGTTCAACCCGAACGCCATCTGGACGCTCGTCACGACCGGTGCGGTGTCCGTCGCCAGCGCTGTGCTCCCGCCGGCCCTCGGGGTCGTCCCGTGGTTGAGCAGCTACAGCTGGTTCATCGGCTGCGGCCTCGGCCTCGTCGTCTTCTGGGCGCTCGAGCGTCGGTCGCCCGCCATGCCGCTCCTCGACGCCGACGACCCGACGGTCGACGACGGCGCCGCCCTCGGCCGCGCCTGACCGCCCTCGGTCGCGCCTGACCGGGGGACCCTCCCTGCACAGGGGCACCGCCGCACCGACTCCGGCAGGTGCCCCTGTGGACAGCCGGGAGGCCCGCCACCAGCCCGCGAGGATCGTCACCACCCACGCTCCACCCGCTCCACCGGAAGGACCCACGATGCGCATCCGCGTCGTCAACCCCAACACCACCGTCTCGATGACGGCGGCCATCGGCCGTGCCGCAGCCGCTGTCGCCGGACCGGGAACGGTCATCGAAGCCGTCCAGCCCAGCATGGGTCCGGCCTCGATCGAGAGCCACTACGAGGAAGCGCTGGCCGTGCCGGGGCTCCTCGAACAGGTGCTCGCCGGGGAGCGCGACGGGGTGGACGCCACCGTCGTCGCGTGCTTCGGGGACCCGGGCATCGACGCGGCGCGCGAGATCGCCCGCGGCCCGGTGATCGGCATCGCCGAAGGGGCGTTCCGGACCGCCGCGATGCTCGGTCGGCGCTTCGGCGTCGTGACCACGCTCGAGCGGACGACCGGCCGTGCACGCGAGCTCGCCGACCGCTACGGCTGTGCGTCCCTGCTGACCGAGGTCCGGGCGTGCGAGGTGCCCGTGCTGCAGCTCGACGACCCGTCCTCCGGCGCCCGGCAGCTCGTGGTCGACGAATGCCGTCGGGTGATCGCGAACGGCGCCGACGCCGTGGTGCTCGGCTGTGCGGGGATGGCGGAGTTCTGCGCGTCGGTGTCCGAGGAGATCGGGGCCCCGGTCGTCGACGGCGTCAGCGCCACGACCCTCCTCGCCGAGACGCTCGTCCGACTCGGGCTGACCACCGGCAAGCACGGCGAGTACGCGCCGCCGCCGCCCAAACGGTTCACCGGGGCGCTCGCGTCCTTCGAGCTCGACGGCGCCCGCGCGATGGTCGGAGCGGACGCATGACGAGCCTCCAGACCGCCGCGGTGGCGGACGCCGTCACGCCCGCCGACCTCGTGCTCCGTGCCCGCCGAACGTGGGTCGACGGCGCTTTCCGACCCGCCGCCATCGTCGTCCGCGACGGGCGTGTGGCGTCCGTCGAGCCGCTCGACACCGACGTCGTCGGGCACCACGACGAGACCGTCCCCGACGCCCACGTCCTGTTGCCCGGGCTCGTCGACACCCACGTCCACGTGAACGAGCCCGGGCGCACCGAGTGGGAGGGCTTCGCGTCCGCCACCCGCGCAGCCGCCCTCGGCGGGGTGACCACCGTCATCGACATGCCGCTCAACTCGATCCCGGCCACCGTGGACGTCCCCGCGCTGCAGGTCAAGCGGGCCAGCGCCGCCGGACGCGTCGCGGTCGACGTCGGGTTCTGGGGCGGAGCGGTCCCGGACAACGCCGGCACCCTCGCCGGCCTGCACGACGCCGGGGTCTTCGGCTTCAAGTGCTTCACCGCCCCGTCCGGGGTCGACGAGTTCCCGCACCTCGACCCGAGGCAGCTCCGGGCCGCGATCGCCGAGGTCGCCGCCCTCGACGCGCTCCTCATCGTCCACGCCGAGGACCCGGACCACCTCGTCGAGCACGACGCCCTCGGCCCGCGCTACCAGGACTTCCTCGACACCCGACCCGTCCAGGCGGAACGGTCCGCGATCGCCCGCGTGATCGACGGTGCGCGGGAGACCGGTGCCCGGGTGCACGTCCTCCACCTCTCCGACGCCGGCGCGCTCCCGATGATCCGCGCGGCGAAGGACGACGGCGTGCGGATCACCGTCGAGACCTGCCCGCACTACCTGGCCTTCGAGTCCGGCTCGATCCCGGACGGTGCCACGGCCTACAAGTGCTGCCCGCCGATCCGCGACGACGCCAACCGGGACGCACTGTGGGCCGGCCTCCTCGACGGCACCATCGACATGGTGGTCTCGGACCACTCGCCCTCGACCGCCGACCTCAAGGTCGACGACTGGGGCCTCGCCTGGGGCGGCATCGCCGGCCTGCAGGTGGGCTTCCGAGCGCTGTGGACCGAGGCCGCCCGCCGGGGGCTGCCCCTCGAGGCGGTCCTGCCCGCCGTGACCACCGGACCGGCGGCGCTCGCCGGGTTCACCGACCGTGGCCGGATCGTGCCGGGTGCGCTTGCACACTTCGCCGTGTTCGACCCGGACGCCGAGTCCACGATCGACGTCGACGCCCTGGCACACCGGAACCCGGTGTCCGCGTTCGACGGGCTCCAGGTCCGCGGCCGGGTCACCCAGACGTGGCTCCGCGGGCGGCGTGTCACCGGCACCACCGACGGCGTCACGACGGTGGACGTGGTCGCCGGGGAGCTGGTGGACCGTGGCTGAGACACGCACCGCCGCCGACGTGCACGTCGGGTCGACACCCGACGATGTCCTGTGGGGGCAGCTGCCGAGCCGCGACGACGCCCCCGTCCGCGCGGTCGCCCCGGGCACGGTCGTGACGATCGACACCGTCAGCCACGAAGGGCTGTTGTCCGACCAGGGGTCCGACCCGGTGGCGTTCTTCGGTGGGCACGGCGTCGAACCGGATGCCGTGCTCCAGGACGCGATCGACATCGTGCGGGATCTCGACCGGAACGCCGCCGACGGTCCGCACGTGGTGTCCCGACCGATCGCCGTCACCGGAGCCGAACCCGGCGACGTGGTGTCGGTGGCGATCCTCGCGGCGGTGCCTCGGGTGCCGTACGGGGTGATCTCGAACCGGCACGGACGCGGTGCGCTCCCCGGGGAGCTCCCGCGCGGTGACGGCCCCGTCTCGGTGTTCGCCGACGTCGTCACCCGCGACGGCGTCGACCACGGCCGGTTGCCGGTGGTGGCGGGCGGCCCCCGCGTGGTGACCTTCCCGCTCCGACCGTTCCCCGGCATCGTCGGGATCACCGTCGACAGCGACGTCCGGCCGCACTCCGTCCCGCCGGGGGCCCACGGCGGGAACATCGACATCGCCCTGCTGACCGCCGGCGCGACGCTGCACCTGCCCGTGCAGGTGCCGGGAGCCGGTGTGTACGTCGGCGATCCGCACTTCGCCCAGGGCGACGGCGAGGTCGCCCTCACCGCGATGGAGGCCTCGCTCCGCCTGACCCTGCGCCTCGACGTGGTCCCGCGTGCCACTGCGCTCCGGCGCTTCGGTGCCCTGGTCGGTCCGATCGCCGAGACGACCGAGTTCCTCGTGCCGACGGGCATGGACGCCGAACTGGACGAAGCCGTACGCCGATGCGTCCGGGCGGCGATCACCCTGCTCCGGGCACGGTGGGGCGTCGACGAGCACCTGGCGTACGCGTACCTCAGCGCCGCGACCGACTTCCGCATCTCGCAGGTCGTCGACCTCGTCTGCGGAGCACACGCGACCATCCGCAAGGCGGACTTCGACGCGGTGGTGCCGTGCGGCTGACGGGGACGTGGCCCGCCGGCCTCGAGTCGGCGTTCCACGAGTACGAGTCGGCCCTGATGCGGGACGACACCGCCGTGCTCGACGCGCTGTTCGAACCCGGCCCGGGCACCCTGCGCGGCGACGGCGCCGGCCTGCTGCGCGGGCACGGGCAGATCAGCGCGTTCCGCTCGTCCCGCGGCGGTGTCGCCCGCCGGGAACTGGTCGGCGTGGACGTGCAGGTCCTCGGCCCGGACGCCGTGCTGGTCGTGGGCGAATCGCAGTTCGTCGACGGCGGGCGCGGCCTGCAGACCCAGCTCTGGTGCCGGACCGACGGCGCTTGGCTGATCCGCACGGCGCACGTCACCGGACGCGCGCCGGCGTTCGACCGGTCCGTCTGGCGCGTGCTCGGCGACCCGCTCGTCCCCGGCGGTGGTGCCGACGCCGGCCTCGGTCCTGGTGCTGACCTCGGTCCTGGTGCTGGTCCCGGTCCTGGTGCTCGCCCCGGTCCCCTCGCCGGAGTCCGGGTGGCGGTGAAGGACCTCTTCGCCGTCCGCGGGCAGGTCATCGGCGCGGGCAACCCGACGTGGCAGGCCGCAGCCGCCGTCGAGCACGAGCACGCCCCCGCGGTCGCGATGCTCCTCGACGCCGGAGCCGAGCTGACCGGCATCGCCCGGAGCGACGAGTTCGCCTACGCGCTCGCCGGCCGGAACGCCCACTCCGGGACGACGCCGAACGGTGCGGCACCACAGCGGATCGGTGGCGGGTCGACCTCCGGTTCGGCTTCGGCGGTCGCGCTCGGGCAGGCGGACCTCGGTCTGGGCACGGACACGGCAGGCAGCATCCGCGTGCCCGCGTCGTACCAGGGGCTCTGGGGGCTCCGGACGACCCACGGCACCGTATCGCGGAGCGGCGTGCTGCCCCTCGCGCAGACCTTCGACACGGTGGGCTGGCTGACACGTGACCCCGAGCTGCTCCGGCAGGTCGTCGGCATCGCACTCGGTGACACCGCTGCGCAGCTGCGCGGTGCCGACGCCGGCGCGATCCGGACGGCTCCGCTGCTCCTGAGCGACGCGTTGCTCGACGCCGCCGAACCCGGCACCCGGAGCGCGTTCCTGGCGTGGGTCGAGCGGACCGGTCGCCCGGTGCGGTCGGTCGAGCTGCCCGACCTGGACGACCTCGCCGAGACGCTGCGGATCGTCCAGGCCGCCGAGGCACACCGGAACCACGGTGACTGGGTCGCTGCGCACCCGGGGGCACTCGGAGCCGACGTCGCCGAGCGGTTCGCGGCCGCGGCGGCCGTCACGGCGGAGCAGGAATCGGCAGCGCGAGTCCGCCTCGTCGAACTCCGGACCGCGGTCCGACGGGTGATCGACGACGGTGTCCTGGCCCTCCCCACGGTGCCCGGACCCGCGCCGAGCCGCACGGCCGACACCGCAGCCGTGCTCGTCACCCGTCGGGCCACACTCCGCATGACGTCCGTCGCCGGGGTCGGCGGCCTGCCCGCGGTCAGCATGCCGGCGCTGCACCTCGCGGACGCTCCCGTCGGGGTCTGCCTCGTCGGACCGACCGGTGCCGACCTCGCGCTGGTCGACCTCGCGATCGACCTGTCCTCTTCATCCGCAACACGTTCGTAACGCGCGTTCCACTACTCTCAACCGTGGAACGGAAGGATCAACCATGCACCCCGTGAACCCGCCCGCACGTCTCCTGATGGGCCCCGGCCCGATCGACGCCGACCCCCGCGTCCTCCGCGCACTCTCGACCCCGCTGGTCGGGCAGTACGACCCGTGGATGACCGAGACGATGAACCAGACGCAGGAGCTCTACCGCCGGGTGTTCGGCACCGCGAACGAGGCCACCGTCCTCGTCGACGGCACCTCCCGTGCCGGCATCGAAGCCGCCCTCGTCTCACTGCTCGCCCCCGGCGACAGCGTCCTGGTCCCGGTGTTCGGCCGGTTCGGGCACCTCCTCGCCGAGATCGCCGGACGCGCCGGAGCGACGGTGCACACGATCGAGACCGAGTGGGGCCAGGTGTTCCCGGCCTCGGTGATCGAGGACGCGATCATCCGGGTCCGACCGAAGCTCCTGGCCGTCGTGCAGGGCGACACCTCGACGACGATGAACCAGCCGCTCGACGAACTCGGCGCGATCTGCGAACGGCACGGCGTGCTGTTCTACACGGACGTCACCGCCTCCGTCGGTGGGAACCCGCTCGAGGTGGACGCCTGGGGCATCGACGCCGTCAGCGCCGGACTGCAGAAGTGCCTCGGCGGCCCCTCCGGTAGCGCACCGCTGTCGCTCTCACCGCGAGCGGTCGCGGTGCTCGACGGGCGTCGGAGCGTCGAGGCCGGCATCCGCGAGCCCGGCGACGAGGTGTCCGACCACCCGATCCAGTCGAACTACCTCGACCTCGCGATGATCATCGACTACTGGGGGCCCCGGCGCCTCAACCACCACACCGAAGCGGCCTCGATGCTCTACGCGGCGAACGAGTGCGCCCGGATCCTGCTCGAGGAAGGCCGCGACGCCGTGGTCGAACGGCACGCCCGCGCCGGCCGCGCGATGCTCGAGGGTGTCCGAGGCCTCGGTCTCACGGTGTTCGGGGACGTCGGCCACAAGATGCACAACGTCGTCGCGGTGGAGATCCCCGACGAGGTCCAGGGGGACGCGGTCCGCTCCGCGATGCTCGAGGACCACGGCATCGAGATCGGCACGTCGTTCGGCCCGCTGCACGGACGGGTGTGGCGCATCGGGACGATGGGCTACAACGCACGGAAGGACGCCGTCGTGACGACCCTGGCCGCCCTCGAGCAGTCCCTCCGTCGCGGCGGGAAATCCGTGCCGCAGGGCGGTGGCGTCGACGCGGCGCTCGACGTCTACGCCGGTCACGGTGCGGAACCCGACGCCGAGCTCGACGCTGAACTCGACGACGAGCTCGGCGACGGGGTACGCGCGTGAGCGCGGCCGTCCAGGTCCCCGTCGCCAGCGCTCCGGCTCGCGCTGCCGCCGACCGGATCGTCACCCGCTGCGACGAACTCGCCGCGATCAGCGAGACCGCGGGGCACATCACCCGGGTGTACCTGTCGCCCGAACACGCCCGCGCGAACGCCGTCGTCGACAACTGGATGCAAGACGCCGGGCTCGACACCTGGCAGGACGCCGCGGGCAACCTCCACGGGCGGACCGGTCGAGCCGGGCCGGACGTACCCGTCCTGCTGCTCGGGTCGCACCTGGACACGGTGGTCGACGCCGGCCGGTACGACGGGGTCGTCGGTGTCCTCATGGCGATCGAGGTCGCCGCGCGCCTGCAGCAGGCTCGTGCCGAGCTGCCGTTCGCGCTCGAGGTCATCGCGTTCTCCGACGAGGAGGGCACCCGGTTCGGCAAGGCCCTGCTCGGGTCCTCCGCGGTCGCCGGCGTGTGGGACGACTCGTGGTGGGACCTCCGTGACGGGGACGGCACCACCCTCCGTGCCGCCTTCGAGTCGTTCGGGCTGGACCCGGCCCAGGTCGGGCAGGCTGCGGTCGACCCCGCCTCGCTCGTCGGGTACCTCGAAGCGCACATCGAGCAGGGGCCGTACCTCGAGCACGCCGAACAGGCACTCGGCGTCGTCACCAGCATCGCGAGCGCTCGCCGGTTCACCGTGCGGGCGGTCGGCGAAGCGCGTCACGCCGGCGGCACCCCGTACGAGCGCCGCCACGACGCCCTGCTCGCCGCTGCCGAGGCGGCCCTGGCGGTCGAGCGGATCTGTCGCACGGAGCAGCACATCGGCACCGTCGGCACGATGGCCGTCGAACCCGGGGCGGTCAACGTCGTGCCCGGCCTCGCGACGTTCGCGGTCGACCTCCGCGGCGAGTTCGACGACGGACGTGACCGTGTCTGGGACGAGATCGCCGAGGCGTTCCGTGAGATCGGGGCGCGGCGCGGCGTGGACGTCACGCCGACCGAGGTGCACCGGGCACCGGCGGTCTTCTGCGCCCCGCACCTGATGGACGCCGTCCGTGCGGGCATCGTCAGCACCGGTGAGCCGGAACCGCTCGAGCTGTTCTCACGCGCGGGGCACGACGCGATGTCCCTCGGCCGGGTCACCGACGTTGCGATGCTGTTCCTGCGCAACCCGGACGGCATCAGTCACCACCCGGACGAGTTCGTCTCCGCCGCCGACGTCGCGCTCGGACTCGACGCGCTCGTCGGAGCGATCGAGCACCTCGCCCGGTCGAGCGACACCCGCCCGCCTGCGACGACGGCGGTGGAGGCATGAGCGTCCCCGACGTCCGCGGACGCATCGATACGGTCTGGGAGCGCCTCTCACCGGCCGAACGCCGGGTCGCCGCGATGATCCGCCACGACCCCGAGCTCCTGCTGGTCGGCACCTCGGCGCAGTTGGCCGCCGAGTCCGGCACCTCGAAGGCGACGGTCTCGCGGCTCGTGCGGTCGCTGGGGTTCCAGGACGCCGCCGAGGTCCGCCAGAACCTCATGTCGGCGCGGGGGACCGGCCTGCCCTGGGCGGCGGAGGACGCCGCCCACGTCGACCAGCGTGCGGTGGAGGCGCGGAACCTCGACGCGGCATTCGCCTCCCTCGCCCGTGCCGACCGTCCGCGCCTCTCCCGACGGATCGTCCGCGCACGGCGGGTCCTGGTCTTCGGCGAGCGCGGCGCGTACCCGATCGCGCTGCAGCTCCGTGCGCAGCTCGCGCAGGTCCGTCCCGACGTCCGCGTCGGGCCGTCGCCGGGACAGCGCCTGGGGGAGGAGGTGGCCGACCTCGACCGCCGCGACCTCGTGGTCATCGTCACGGTCCGGCGGCACGCCGCGGGGGTCGACCGTCTCGTCCGACACTGCGTCGGGACCGGGGCGGACGTCGTCGTCATCGGGGACCCGACCGCCGCCGTCATCGCGGCGCCCGCGACCACCGCGGTGCTCTGCCCCGTCGACTCGCCCTCGGCGTTCGACTCGCTGGCGGCGCTGTTCGCGGTCGTCGCGGCGATCACGAACGACGTGTACGAGGCCTCCGGCCCCTCCGGTCGCACCCGGGTGGAAGCGGTGGCGAACGCCTACGACACGCTCGGCGAACTCGCCGGCTCCTGATCGACGTCACCCGGACCTCCGACGGTGCCGGCGGCGCGGAGCTCGGCGGCGAGCGACCGGTTCCGCTCCCGGATCAACCGCACCAGGTACCGCCGCAACACCAGCCCCTCGGCGATCCGCCCGAGCGCACCGAACGGTGCCCGGAAGGTGATCTCGTCCACCATGCGGGTCCCGGTGGGCGTCGCCTCGAACCGGTGCCGGTGCCGGAACCGGGCGAACGGTCCGCGCACCTGTTCGTCGACGAACGTGTGGGGAGCCTCCAGGGCGGTGATCTCGTTCGTCATCCGCCAGACGACCCCGAAGTGGCGGGCACGCCAGGTCACGCTCTCGCCGATCCCGATCAGCCCGTCGGTGCGTCCGGCGACGGCCTGCTCACCGGACGCGGCCATCGACCGCAGGTGCGCGCCGATGTCCAGGGACAGCGCGAACGCCTGCTCGGGTGGCACAGGCAGGTCGGTCACGATCCGGAAAGCAGCGCTCACCCCTCGATCCTGGCGCACGGGCGGCAGGATGGTCACGTGACCGATGCCGCCCCGACTCCGCTCGACCGTGCCGGGAGGCTCGTCCCCGGCCTCGCGCTCGCCACCGGCATCGCCGTGGTCGCGACCGTGATCGGGCGGTTCCTGCCGGTCGTCGGAGCGCCGGTCAGCGGGGTGGTGATCGGCGCGGTCCTCGGGACGGTGCGACGTCCGGGTCAGGTGTTCCGGCCGGGGATCACGACCGCGAGCAAGACCGTGCTGCAGTCCGCGGTCGTCCTGCTCGGCGCGCAGCTGTCGCTCGTGCAGGTCGCCCGGGTCGGGGTGCAGTCGCTGCCGGTGATGCTCGGCACCCTCGTCATCTGCCTGGTCGCAGCGTGGGGGATCGGTCGGGCGCTCGGTGTGGTCGGCAACCTCCGGACCCTGATCGGCGTCGGGACGGGCATCTGCGGGGCGTCGGCGATCGCTGCCGTCACCCCGGTGATCGGGGCGGTGTCGATCGAGGTCGCGTACGCCGTGTCGACGATCTTCCTGTTCAACGTGGCCGCGGTCGTCGTCTTCCCCGTGGTCGGGCACGCCCTGGGCATGAGCCAGCACGCGTTCGGGCTGTTCGCGGGGACGGCGGTGAACGACACCTCCTCGGTCGTCGCCGCAGCGAGCACCTACGGCTCGGGGGCGGCGGACTTCGCGGTCGTCGTGAAACTGGTCCGGACGCTCATGATCATCCCGGTGGTCCTCGGCCTCGCGTGGCTCGTCGGGCGCCGGGCCGAGCGGTCGGCGACGACAGCGGGGGACGTGGCGCTGGACGGGACCGGGATCGACCCCGCCGTCGCACCCGCTCGACCGAGGTGGTCACCGCGCCGCGTGTTCCGTCTCGTGCCGTGGTTCCTCATCGGCTTCGTGCTGGTGGCCGCCGTGAACTCCACCGGGGTGATCCCGGGGCCTGCGCACCCGGCGATCGCCATGGTCGCCGCGTTCCTCATCACCGTCGCCCTGAGCGCGATCGGCCTGTCCACCGACATCGCCGGGTTCCGCCGCGCCGGGTTCCGGCCGCTGGTCCTCGGTGGGTCGCTCTGGATCGTGGTGTCGCTGTCGAGCCTCGGCCTGCAGGCCCTCACCGGCAGCATCTGACGCCGGCAGCCGAGCAGACCCCGCCCGGCAGGCCCCGTCCGGCAGACCCCGTCCGGCAGACCGCGTCCGGCAGACCTCGCCCGGTACGGTCGGGGGATGGACCTCGACGCCCTCCCCTTCCCCGTCATCGACGGCCACAACGACCTGCCGTGGGAGCGTCGCGAGACGCACGGGTCCGGCGTCGAGGGCATCGACTCCGAGACCGAATCGCTGCACACCGACCTGCCGAAGCTCCGTGCCGGTGGGGTCGTCGGCCAGTTCTGGTCGGTGTTCGTCCCGGTCGAGGAGCCCGACCCGGTCCGGACGACGCTGCAGCAGATCGACCTCGCCCATCGCATGATCGAGCGCTACCCGGACGACCTGGCGCTCGCGCGGACCGCCGCCGAGGTGCGGGCGGCGATCGCCTCGGGCCGGATCGCCTCGCTGCTCGGCGCCGAGGGCGGGCACTCGATCGGTGACGACCTGGCCGTCCTCCGCGACTTCGCACGGCTCGGCGTCCGGTACATGACGCTGACGCACAATGACGACACCCCGTGGGCCGATTCGGCCACCGGTGCCCGGGCGCACGGAGGCCTGACCGACCGCGGGCGCGAGGTCGTCGCCGAGATGGAACGGATCGGCATGCTCGTCGACCTGTCCCACACCGCACCCACCACGATGCGGGACACCCTCGACGTGGCCACCCGGCCGGTCGTGTTCAGCCACTCGTCGACGGTGGCGATCGACGACCACCCCCGGAACGTGCCGGACGACGTGCTCGCGCGCTTGGCCGACAACGGCGGCGTGGTGATGCTCACCTTCGTGCCGAAGTTCGTCTCCCGGGCCTGGGCCGACTGGGAAGAGTCCGGCGCCGCCGGCGAGCCGCCCCTCGTCACGGTCTCCGACGTCGCGGACCACGTCGAGCACGCCCGCAGCGTCGCGGGTGCGGCACACATCGGCCTCGGCGGGGACTACGACGGCACGCCGGTGCTGCCGTCGGACCTGCGCGACGTCTCGCGGTACCCGGTGCTCGCCGAGGAGCTCCGCCGCCGCGGCTGGGGCGACGGTGATCTGCGGGCGCTGGCGGGCGGCAACGTGCTCCGCGTGCTCGAGGCCACCGACGACCGGTTCGCACGCACCGCCCACGTCCGCTGACCGGCGGTTCCCGGCGCACCCCCGAACTGGTGCCCCGTCGTCGCGCGCGCAGCACGTCACACCAGGGATGTGCCCCGGGCCGGCTCGCTAAGATCAGGCCGCACACCGAGCCTCCTGGGATGGAGGCCCTGGGACCGACGTGAGGACGCAACGCATGACCGGCACCATCTACGACAACATCTCCCAGGCCTTCGGCAACACCCCGCTCGTGCGGCTGAACCGACTGCCCCAGGAGGGCGGGGCCGAGGTCCTCGCCAAGCTCGAGTTCTACAACCCGGGCGCCAGCGTCAAGGACCGTCTCGGCGTCGCGATCATCGACGCGGCCGAGGAGTCCGGTGACCTGGAGCCCGGCGGCACGATCGTCGAGGGTTCGTCGGGCAACACCGGCATCGCCCTCGCCCTCGTGGGTGCAGCCCGCGGGTACAAGGTCGTCATCACGATGCCCGAGACCATGAGCGTCGAGCGCCGGGCCGTCATGCGTGCGTACGGAGCGGAGATCGTCCTGACCCCGGGCTCCGAGGGCATGAAGGGCGCCGTGGAACGCGCCGGTCAGATCGTCGACGAGACCCCGGGCGCGATCCTCGCCCACCAGTTCGAGACGACCGCGAACGCGGCGATCCACCGTCGGACCACGGCGCAGGAGATCCTCCGCGACACCGAGGAGCACGTCGACGTGTTCGTCGCGGGTGTCGGGACCGGTGGCACCATCACCGGCGTCGGGCAGGTCCTCAAGGAGCGCGTCCCCGGTGTGCAGGTCATCGCCGTCGAACCGGCCGACTCGCCCCTCCTGACCAAGGGCACGGCCGGTCCGCACAAGATCGCCGGCATCGGGGCGAACTTCATCCCCGAGGTCCTCGACCGTTCCGTGATCGACGAGGTCATCGACGTCGAGCTCGACGACGCCCTGCGGGTCGCCCGCGCGCTGGCCACGGAGGAGGGCATCCTCTCCGGCATCTCCTCGGGTGCCATCATCCACGCAGCCCTGCAGGTCGCGGCGCGGCCGGAGAACGCCGGCAAGCGCATCGTCGCGATCGTCTGCGACACGGGGGAGCGCTACCTCTCGACGGTGCTCTTCGAGGGGCTCTCTGCGTGACGACGGCTCCACGCCGCGGCGTGCTGCGGACGGTCCGGGAGGACCTCGCCGCCGCACGCCGCGGTGACCCCGCCGCGCGCGGGGACCTCGAGAACGCGATCGTCTACTCGGGGCTGCACGCGATCTGGGCGTACCGGGTCACGCACCGGCTCTGGATCGCGCAGGGCCTGCCCGGGTCGCGGACGGCGGCGCGGATCCTCGCGCAGGTCGCGCGGACCCTCACGGGCATCGAGATCCACCCCGGGGCCCGCATCGGTCGCCGGTTCTTCATCGACCACGGCTTCGGTGTCGTCATCGGCGAGACGGCGGTGGTCGGCGACGACGTCCTCGTGTTCCACGGTGTGACCCTGGGCGGTCGGGGTGGAGGCCCGGGGCCGGACTCCAAGCGGCACCCGACGGTGGGCGATCGGGTCGTCCTGGGTGCCGGCTCCGCGCTGATCGGCGGGATCACGGTCGGTGACGACGCCGTCATCGGCGCGGGGACCGTCGTCACGAAGGACGTGCCGGCGAACTCGGTCGTGACCGGGATCGCCGGCACCGCACGTCCGCGGTCCGGGCACGAGGGCGTACCGGAGCTCTGAGGCCGAGCTCCCGGGCGTCCGGGGACTGCCGGGTCAGCTCTTCTCGCAGGCGATCCCGTCGGCGTCGCGGTCCATCTTCTTGTTCGCGTTGTAGAGGGCGTCGTCCTTCTTCACGGTGCCCTTGAGTGCGCGGTACGAGGTCTTGCCGCCGGAGGTCACCTTGTTCTGGGTGACGGACTTCTTGGCGATCCCGCCCGAGTACACCTTGTTGACGGCGGTGCAGTTGGCGTAGGCCTTCGGCGCGGCGGAGGCGCTCGTCGCGGTGCCGGCGACGCCGCCGACGGTGAGGGCGAGGGCGACGGCAGCGATGCCGAGGGTTCGAATGGTCGTCACGGGTTCCTCCTGGAGGTGCGTTCGCCGACCGTCGGGTACGTGCGGCACGACGAGGGTACTGCCGATCATTGAGGGAACTTCACCCCCACAACGAGGCAGGAACGGGCATCCTGGTGCGATGGACGGGACCACCCTGCACACGATCGTCGCGCGGACCGCGATGGCGCTGCCGGCCGTGACCGAGACGCAGCCGTTCGGCGAGGGGACCGACGTCTACAAGGTCGTGGACAAGATGTTCGCGATGAACGCGGAGCTCCGCGGTGTGGCGATCGTGAACCTCAAGTGCGCCCCACCCCACGGCGCCGCGCTGGTGCGGGACCACCCGGAGATCACTCCTGGGTGGCACATGGACAAGCGGCACTGGATCACGCTGTCGCCGGGGGAGGGGATCGACGAGCAGATGGTCGAGGACCTCGTCGCGAACGCCTGGGACCTCGTCGTCGCCGGCCTGCCGCGTGCCCGTCGCCCGTACGACCCGGGCCGTGGCGCCGGACAGGCCTGACGCGCGCCGGACTGCCGGGCCAGCGCGGAACCCGCGGGCCGGCGCGGAACCCGTGGGGCCAGCGCCGGACTGCCGGGCCGGCGCGGAACCCGCCGGGTCAGCGCGGAGCCCGCGGTCAGACGGCTGCGCGCCGGAGGGCGAGCTGGGCCTCCCGGACGACCTTCGGCGCCAGTCCGCCGCCCGAGGCGAGCACCGCCGTGGCCTGCTCCGCCGTGAGTCCGGCGGACATCTGCCCGATCGTGACCCCGTGCTCGGGGCGGTCCAGCACCGTCACCGCGTTGCCCGCGGCGACCACACCGGAGCGCCGGACCCGGAAGTACGCGCCGGGACGGCCCTCTTCGGCGAAGCGCTTGACCCACCTGTCGACCTGCATCCGGCGCGCGAAGGTGCCGCAGGGGGTCCGCGGGATCGTGACCTCGAGTTCCAGGGTGTCGCCGATGCGCAGGCGCTCCCCGATGACCAGGCCGGTGACGTCGATACCCGTCGTCCGGAGGTTCTCGCCGAACAGCCCGGGCGGGATCGGCCGGTCCAGCTGTTCGGCGAAGTACGCGGCGTCCTCGTCGGCGTACACGTAGACGGCCTGGTCCTCGCCACCGTGGTGCTTGCGGTCCGCCTGCACGTCCGCGTACAGCCCGAGCGGGCGGACGCGGACCGGCCCGTCGACCGGGCGTTTGTCGATGGCGGTGATGCCGATCGTGCCGGAGTCGCGGTGCAGCTGTTCGACGCGGCAGACGGCGGTGACGACGGGCATGGGTCCACCCTGCCGTACGGCGGCCCCACTCTGCACCTGGCAGCTCGACACGCAGGCCGATCTGCGCCGTCAGCAGGAGGAGGGGACCGTGCAGCCGCAGCGACACCGGACGGATCTCGTCGACGCTCGGACCCATCGGCACCCGGTCCGGCTCAGTACCAGTTGACCGCCTGCGAGTGCGACCACGCACTGCACGGGGTGCCGTAGGAGCCCTCGATGTACTGCAGGCCCCACGCGACCTGGGTGGCGGCGTTCGTCTGCCAGTCCGCCGCGATCGAGGCCATCTTCGAGCCGGGGAGTGCCTGCGGGATGCCGGTCGCGCCACCGTTCGCGTTGACCGCGCGGTAGTCCCAACCGGACTCCTTGGTCCACAGGCTGTCGAGGCACTGGAACTGGTCGGATCCCCAGCCGTACTGCGACGACGCCAGCGCGGCGGCTGCGGCCCGGGCGCCGGCGGGGGTGTTCACCCGAGCCTGGGCCTCGGCGGCTGCTCGCTCCGCCGCGGCCCGCTCGGCAGCGGCCTCCGCCGCTGCTGCCGCGTCCGCGGCACGCTTCGCGGCCGCCTCTCGTGCGGCGGCGGCCTGTGCGTCGGCGTGGTCCTGGTCGGCGCTCGCCTGGGCGACGTCCTGCGTGGTGTCGACGGTCGACGCGATCCGTTCGGTCAGCGCCGAGCCGGAGAGCGAGGTGTAGTCGGACAGCGAGGCGATCCGGCGTTCGAGCCGGGAGGTGTCGGTTCCGTCGTTCGCGTCCCGGACGACCGTGCGTGCCGTCGAGATCGTGGCGGCGGCCTGGGCCCGGTCGAGGTCGGTGCCGGACAGGTGGGGCGTCGCGGTGGCGCTCGGGACACCGAGCGCCTCGCCGAGTGCGGGCTGCGTGATGGTGAGGGCGCCGCCGGCGATCGCGACGACCGCCGCGCTGCCGGCGATCAGGACGCCGTGCCGACGGAGGGTCCGGCGCATCCGGCGGGACGGGGTGTCGAGGGCTGCGCGGCGGGTGCCGGGAGCCGGGGTGCTCGTGCGGGGAGTGGTTCTCGTCATCGTTTCCGGGTGTCGGCCGGCTCGTGGTGCGGGTCCGTGCGGGCGTCGAGGCGTGGCGTGCGCACGGGCGGTGCGCACGCCGGTCACCGGTGCCCGTCGACCGTCGGCGGGACGATGAGGGCTCCGGAAGGGCAGGAGGGTGGGGGACCTGCTGTCAGCGCGTCGTCGCTTGGACCCGCGAGCCGGGGGAGGACCGGACGGTGATGTGGGGCCCGTCCGTTCCGCCTCCGGGCGGTGACGATCACGTCACTCGCGGGGGCGAAGCGGCAACGATGACCCGCGATCCTGGGCGCCCGGTCCGTGTCCACTCCCCGAACGGTCGGTCCACCGTCCGGTAACGGTTCAGTAACGGGCCGGTGGCGATCAGCGTGCGGGGCTGGCCTGGCTCGTCGGGCTCTGCGCGACCCGCTCGAGGGCGTCGAGTGCCTTCGCGATGGAGCCGACGTCATCGGGGGACAGCTCGGCGATGAGCCCGGCGACGATGCCGGTGCGCTGCGACCGGGCCGCGTCCACGGCGTCCATGCCCGCCCGGGTCGCGCTCACCATGAAGGCCCGACCGTCACGGGGGTCCGGGTCCCGGACGATGAACCCGCGCTGTTCGAGCTCGGTGAGGATCCGGGTCATCGTGGGCTTGGTGACGACCTCGATCCGCGACAGGTCGCCGGGGCGCAGGGGGCCGTGCTGCACGATCGACGCCAGGGCCGAGACGATGCCGTAGCCGAGCGAGGCCGAGTCGGTGCGTGCCCGCCGGTTGATCCGGCCGACGGCCGCGGCGAGGCGTGCGGCGACCTCGGTGCGGTCCGGGTCGAGGTCGGTCATGGTCGCTCCGCGGGTGTCGTTCGGGTGGTGAGCACGATCGTAGCGGTCGGGGAACACGCGTCGAACGGGGGACACGGCTGTGGTCTCGGCCGACGGCGCCCGATGCCCGGCACGCCGCCCGCCCGCCGCGACCGACCGACGGCGATCAGATCCTGTACGGACGCTCAGGACATCCCGCGGGTCCGGGTCATCGCTTCGCTCCCGGGAGCAGGTGGATCGCCTCCGTCGCCAGTTCCGCCGCGACGTTGTCGCCGTCCGCGGTTGCCGCCCGCAGGCGTCGGAAGTCCGCGGTCATCTGGTCCCAGTCGAGGAGCTCGTCCAGGTTCGGCAGGCGCAGTCGGAACGCCAGGCCGTCCATCGTGTCCTGGCAGACCCGCCGCAGGTTCTCGTTGCCGCACTCGGCGACGTACAGGGCGAACACCCCGAGCGCGTCGCGGTTCACGGCCGGGACGTCGTGCGCCTCGAGCTCGGAGATGGTCTTGTCGAGCGCGCCGAGGATCCGCTTGCGTGTCGCGGTGCCGAGTCGGGGGACCGCCAGACGGACGACGCCCCCGAAGAGCACGCCGAGGGTCTGCATGGCCTCGATCACCTCGGCCGGGTCCGGGGTCGTCACCCGCGTGTACCGGTTCGGTGCCATCTCGATGAGTCCGGCACGAGCGAGTTGGCTGAGTGCCTCGCGGATGGGTGTCCGCGAGACCCCGAGCCAGGCGATGAGCTCGTCGTCGTTCAGGCGTTCCCCGGGCTCGAGCGTGCCGTCCATGATCGCCTCGTGGATCTTCTGGCGGACGGTGTCGCGGAGCAGCTTGTGCTCGGTCGGGGCGCTGCTGGGGACCGGCATGGGAGGCCTTCCGGGTTCAGGACGGGTGCCCGCTCACCGTACCTGATGTGGTACCGGACGGTTGCCGGGCCGAGCGCGCTCGGAGCCGGTGGGCCCAGCGGCCCGTGCGCTCCGACGCCCCGTGGGGTCAGAGCCCGAGCAGGCGGAGCGTCTCCGGGTCCTCGGCCCCGTCGAACCACCGGTCGAGCACGGCGGTGAACAGCGTCGGGTCGTCGGCCGCCCGGGCGAAGAGCGTCATCGACGAGCGGGCCTTCAGCGCGTCGATCCCGCCGAACAGCTCCTCGGCCGAGGTCGCGGGCGCGTCGAGCACGGTCGCCGCGACCGTGCGCAGTCGCGGTCCGAGCACCGGGTGCGCCAGGTACGCGCGCGCCTCGGCCAGTCCGGACACCGCGTACCGCTGCGCGGTCGCACTCCGTCCGAGCCCGGCGACCTGCGGCATGACGAACCACATCCAGTGGGAGCGCTTCCGCCCGGCCGCGAGTTCGGCCAGGGCGGTGTCGTGGACTCCCTGCTGCGCGGCCACGAACCGGTCGAGACCGTACGGGTCACGTGCTGCGTCGTTCACCGGACCACGTCCCCCCACGCGTACCGGACCGTGGTGCCGTCCACCACGAGGAGCGAGTCGGGCTCGCGGTCGAACAGTCCGGGCAGCCCCACCGCATCGGGGAGGTCACCCTCCAGGCGCTCCAGTCGGGCCGACCGCACCGTGAGGGGCGCGTGCTGCCGCTGCCAGTACAGCGTCTGAGCGAGCAGCCGCGCGTGGATGCCGGCGCGGGTCGTGAGGTCCGCCGCCAGCGCCGAGCGGTCGACCTCGCCGGCCACGACGCGGACCGAGGCGGCGTGGCCTGGGCCGGTCGTGCCTCCCGTCCGACGGGCCTGGCGGACCGCGCGGATCGGGTGCCGGACCCGGTCCGGGTGGCGGACCGACCGGTGGCCGAGGGTCTCGCCACGGCGACGGGAGCGCGCCCAGGCGAACGTGTAGGGGACGCCGAGCAGTGCGTGCGCGGCGACGATCGCGGGCACGTTCGGGGTGTCCACGGTCAGGTAGGCGATGCCGCGTCGGCCGACGTCGTCGACGGTGAGGACCTCGACCGTGACCTCCGTCATCGAGCCCAGGCGGGTCGACGGCGGGAACGGCGGCACCTGCGTCTCGCGGAAGACGTACGAGACGAGGCCCACCCAGGCGCTGCCGTCCACGATGTCCGGCCGCGTGCCCCGGGGGACGAGGCGGGCCAGTGTCTCCGGCTCGCACCGCCAGTGCGCGAAGACGATGTCGTCCCAGGCGTGCACCGTCACCGCCCGGTGTCGGAGCGCGACCGCGGCACGGGTGCGCGGATCTGCGTCGCCGGCCCCGAGGCCGGCCGGCGGCTCCTGGCCGTCGTCGGTCATCGGCGTGGGGCGTGCCGGGCGACGCGGACCGCCGACGCGACGAGCGGCGCCTGCAGCGGTAGCCGGAGGACCGCGATCAGGCGTGCCGCCCGGGAGGCCCGTGGGTGCTCGAGCAGGTCGCTCGCCATCTTCAGGTTGGCGGGGAACACCGCGAGGAAGAGGGCGGCCGCCGCCCAGCCCGCGCGTCGCCGGGTCGCGGGGACGAGGAGACCGGCGGCGATGCCGAGCTCGGCGAGACCCGAGACGAGCGTCGTGGTCCGGGGCGGCAGGGCCTCCGGGACGATCCGGTCGTAGCCTCGGGGACGGAGGAAGTGGGTCACCCCGGCGCCGCCCAGGAGGAGGGCGAGGACACCGGCGGTCCTCCTGGCACGTCGTGCGCGTTCGGTCCGGCGTCGCATCGCCCCATCGTGCCCGACCGCACACCGTCCACGCCCAGGTCCGGTCCAGGGGAGCGCGGGTGCGCTCAGGTCAGCGCGGTCGCGACCAGGTCGAGCACCGCCGTGGCCACCTCGGCCTTCGTGCCCGAGGTCTCGCGGACGACCGCGCCGCCGGGGACGAGCACCTCGATGGCGTTCTCCTCGCGCTCGAACCCGTGCGACCACCCGACGTGGTTCACGACGAGCAGGTCGGCCGGCTTCCGGGCGATCTTGGCACGGCCGAGTTCGAGGCGCGCCTCGCGGTCGGGTTCGGTCTCCGCCGCGAAGCCCACGATCACCTGCCCGACCCGGCGTGCGGCGACGAGTTCGGCGAGGACGTCGGGGTTCTTCACAAGCTCGAGGGTCATCCGGTCGCCCTGCTGCTCCTTCTTGAGCTTCGACTCGAGCACCTCGGCCGGTCGGTAATCGGCGACCGCCGCGGTCATCACCAGGACGTCCGCATCCGGTGCTTCGGCGTGCATGGCGGCGGCGAGCTCCTGCGCGGACCCGACCCGGACGATGCGGACCGGCAACCCCTCGGTGAGGCCGGGATCGGTGTTCGCGGCGACGAGGGTGACGTCGGCACCTCGGCGGGCGGCCTCGGCGGCGAGCGCCACCCCTTGCCGGCCGCTCGACCGGTTGCCGACGAAGCGGACCGGGTCGAGGGGCTCGCGGGTGCCACCGGCGCTGACCACGACACGGACGCCGGCCAGGTCGCCCTGCTCGCCCCGGGCGTCGGTGTGGAGGCTCGGCACGGCGTCGAGCGAGCCGGTGCGGTCCGGCGCTTCGGCGGCCTCGAGCATCGCGAGTGCCGCGACGACGATGTCCTCCGGCTCGGACATCCGACCGATGCCGGCGTCGTCCCCGGTGAGCGCGCCGACGACCGGCCCGACGACGTGCACGCCGCGGGCCCGGAGGGTGGCGAGGTTCGCCCGGGTCGCGGGGTGCTCCCACATCTGCGGGTGCATGGCGGGGGCGACGACGACAGGGGCTTCGGTGGCCAGCAGGGTGGTGCCGAGCAGGTCGCCGGCGAGCCCGGCGGCCATCTTGGCCAGGCTGTCGGCGGTGGCGGGCGCGATCACGACGAGGTCGGCGCGACGGCCGAGCGCGACGTGTCGGACCTCGGCGACGTCGTCCCAGACGCTGGTCGAGACGGGGTTGCGGCTGAGGGCCTCCAGGGTGGGCAGGCCGACGAACCGCAGCGCGCCCTCGGTGGGGACGACGTGCACGTCGTGGCCGCGCTTGACCAGGTCCCGGACGACGCCGACGGCCTTGTAGGCGGCGATCCCGCCGGTGATGCCGACGACGACGGTGCGGGGACGGGCGGGCTGCGTGGCTGCGTCGTTCACAGCGCTCACGCTACCCGGGCGGCTCCGCAGGCCGCCGGGTCGGTTCCCGGAGTGCGGGTGGCAGGATCGGCCCCATGTGCACCGTCGTCGTCCGTGTCGATCCCGGCGCGGCGTGGCCCGTGACCGTCCTGGCGCTCCGGGACGAGTCCCCGGACCGGCCGTGGGACCCGCCGGCCGCGTGGTGGCCGGACCGTGACACCGGCGTCGTCGGCGTCCGGGACCAACAGGCGGGAGGCGCGTGGCTGGCCGCGTCGGACCGCAACGGCCTGGCCGTGGTGCTCAACCGGTGGGAGTCGACCCCGGGCGTCGACGGCACCTGGACCACCCGGGGGACCCTGCCGCTGGACGCGGTCGTCGACGAGGTCGTCCCGGCCGCGGACGGTGTCCTGCCGACGAGCCGCGCGTTCAACCTGGTCCGCGCCACCGCCGACGGCGCCGAGGTCGTCACCTGGGACGGCACCGCCGTCCGGACGACGGCGCTCGGACCGGGCGTGCACATGGTCACGCACGGGGAGCCGGACGATCCGGCCGCACCCCGGATCGGGCGGTGGCTCGACGCCTTCCGTGCGGTGCCCGCTCCGACCGGGCCGCCGGCCGCCGAACCGGCCGACGAACTGCGCACCACGCCGGACGACGGGTGGGCGCCGTGGTTCGGGGTGCTCGCCAGGTCCACCGCGCTGGCACCGGACGACCGGGACGCGATCCTCCGGGACACGGTCGAGCCGGAGGGGCACTTCGCGACGCTCTCGATCGTGGCCGCGGCGGTCGGACCCGGGCGGACGGTGCTCCGGCACACCAGGCTCGCGGAGCCGGGGGAGTTGCGGCTCGACACCGCCCACTGACAAGGGGGTGGCGGGGCGGGGGCGGGACGGGCCTCCCGGCTG